>NC_009879.1:387500-687500 GCF_000014345.1 Rickettsia canadensis str. McKiel
TTTACTGTCACTATCTTTAACTCATTGTTTGCTCTTAAAAAATACTACTTGTTCTAATCTTCTTTATTATAACCTATCTTAAGTAGATTGTAAAAATATCTTCTTACTATATTATTTATCTCCTTTATCCATAGATTTTATTAAACTGCGTTTCCTTTATACTCTTATGCTTTAAAGAATTGGTTCGTAAAACTTCGAGGCACTTAATAGGCTGTGCGTGATAATTCAGCAAGCTTGATACAAGTAAGTTTTGTAGGATTCGCCTGTGCTTACGTATTTTATTTTTATATACTGTATAGATTCACCTTTAGATTCATCAAATCTTCCACTTTCTAAATTATGCTGTATATTATTATAAACTTAAAAAGTCTTATTAATTTTTACTAAACAATCTCTCTAATTATAACTTAAAATAATTTTGTTAATAGTCACATATACCCTTGATACTTGCTTATCTCTGGGTCATCAAATTTCTTAGCAATACCAAATTTAACTGCAGAATTTAGTTCTTTTTACTTTACATATGTCATCTTAGGATTATAAATCAATTGTTATTAGCAAAACTGAAAGATTAAGAAGGTTTAGGCAAAATTAATTGTTGCTGCATTGCTTGGGAGTCAAGACATTAAATGTCGTAGATAAAAAACGCGGAAATGATGCTCTATATTTGGTAATTTTAGATAGTTCTGAAAATGATACTGAACTTATTACCTGTCTAATAAAAAATGGCATTAATATTAATCATCACAATTCTTTAGGTAATACGGCTTTATTGACTTCAGGTTATTTATCAGTCGTAAGAATTTTATTAGAAAACGGTGCGGATATAAATATTAAAAATAACGAAAATATCACTTCAGCAATTTTGCTTCAGAATGAAATGTTTAGATACACAATCTTTTTATTAATAGACTTATTACTTTGATTAATAAAAATAGTCTTGCTGTGAAAAAGATATATGAGAAGATAAATAATAAAATTACTAAAGAATTAGCAGAGGCATTAATAAAAAAATATGAAGTTTTTAAATAAACAACAGTATAGAACATATAGGAGAAAATAATGAAAGCTATAGTTTGCTTTAAGTGATGAATAAGGGAAATACTTCTATAGTAAAAAGCGCGGATATAAGTAAAAAAGATTATTATATAAGTAGTACTGACTTTAAAGGACATATTGCAAATTGAGATGTTCAAGAGGTTATATGTTGAAAAATAAGTATTATATCAACTATTACTGGACTCGTTAATAAAGAGTAAGAATTTCCTGAAACACATATGTTGAATTAATACCCTTGAATGATTGTATTAATAAATTTGCTAAGCAGCTTCATAACAAACATAATGCAGAAAATATTTATATTCTTTTGTAATATGCTAACAAGGGTGTCGAATATTGTATAGATTAGTATAGGTATAGATGATTATGGTAATACTAATATCATGTATTAAAGAAAGTAGGTCGCAAGGGTGATCTACTATCTAGACCGTGAATGTTTATTTTTGCTAATATTCATATGTTTTAAAATCTCCACAAATAACTCAAAATAAAGCATCTAAGGAGCTGTTAGATACGTGTTACTCCGAGATGTAGATTCAAAATCATAAATTTTCGCAGTTTAAGCTAGCAAGAAATCTAGATGCAGTACTTTGATTGTAATTGAACAAAATAGTATTATTAAAATTTTCTCGTGGTTTACTATATTCTTGCTACTACCCACTTTAATAGCCAGTATTTACAGTATGAATCTTGCTGCAATGCTTGAATTTAAATCACCGTATGGGTTTTTCTATAGCCTTGTTTTAATGCTATTATCTATAAATTTTTTAAGAAAAAGAACTAATTATAAATTTTTGCTGATAATATATAGTTTTATATGATTTTTCTTTTTTAAATACCTATATAGATATCAATTATTTCTTGACTCTTTTTAAAGATTACCATATTATGCAGTACCGTAAAAATAGTAATTAAATTTATTGTATAGGGATATGCAAAAGATATTGCTTAAAGGCCGTAATGTAAATATAAAAAATCCAAATCCTAATATTAAGGAAATAAAAACCTTAGCTGAATTACCTTCAGGTACAGGTCATGAATATTTTATAAATTCACATGGATTAGAAATTAAATCATTTTTGAAGAAAGACTATTCTTTCTTATACATAACTGGCTTGTCTGCTGAAGATGGAACTAAAATTAGCATTTTAGATATTACGCTGCTTAATAACATACAAAATGGTATCCATGCAGATCAATGTAATATCGTTCATATATACTCTTGTTATTCAGGGGCCGCTCAACATCATTTAAATTGTATACATGGCAATATTGTGTTATGCACTTATAATAAAGCCAGTGATGTAAATGTTATACTATTAGCTCAAAGTAATTATGATGCTAGAATAAAAAATGACTCTTCATTGATCGAATATATAAGAGATAATTTTCATTTATTAGCAGCATCAGATTTTAGTATAAGCTATAAATTAGACGATCAAATTTATAATTTTTCTTTAAGTGCTGATGAAATTAAAAAGATGAAAAGCATTGAGGAGTTGCCAGCTTTTCTACATAAAAAATATGATGCTTTTGTAAAATTTTATACAAAGATTTATGCAGAATATCATGAATCATATCCTGAAATATTTAACTTAAAGATAGAACCAGAGCCGAAAGCACTAACGCAAGCTGACTTAATCAGAGTATTTAATAGAGTTGTAGTCTTAGAAGTCTATAATTTCAATAAATCTTCTCTAAGCAATATCAAGACGATGTTAAATCAGGAAGGATTAAATATTAACATTTGTATAGATAGAGCTATACGGCAAGGGAATTGTGAATTATTAATTTGTTTACTTAATTATTATAATACTAAAGAAGTAGAGCCTTATATTCTTGATAAAGCTATAGAGAGAGGTGATATTAATATTTTAAAAGCTATACTTGAACATAGTACTACCAAAATAGGGTCTTATACTCTTAATCAAGTCATAGAGAGAGGTGATGTAAATATTTTAAAAGCTATACTTGAACATAGTACTACCAAAATAGAGTCTTATACTCTTAATCAAGTCATAGAGAGAGGTGATGTAAATATTTTAAAAGCTATACTTGAACATAGTACTACACAAATGGATTTTTATACTCTTGCTCAAGTCATAAAGAAAGGTGATGTAAATATTTTAAAAGTTGTACTTGAACATAATACTAAAGAAGTAGAGTTTTGTAGTCTTTTTTTGATATATCAAGCTATAGAGAGAGGTGATGTAAATATTTTAAAAGCTATACTTGAACATAGTACTACCAAAATAGGGTCTTATACTCTTAATCAAGTCATAGAGAGAGGTGATGTAAATATTTTAAAAGCTATACTTGAACATAGTACTACACAAATAGAGTCTTATAATCTTGCTAAAGTCGTAGAGAAAGGTGATGTAAATATTTTAAAAGCTGTACTTGAACATAATACTAAAGAAGTAGAGTTTTGTACTCTTTTTTTGATATATAAAGCTATAGAGAGAGGCGATGTAAATATTTTAAAAGCTATACTTGAACATAATACTAAAGAAGTAGATTCTTATAATTTTAATCTAGAAATTCTATTTAATGATCCTACGGTCAATAGCTATAATAATACAGCAGAAGAGACTAATGATGTGGAAAATACTTCTACTATAAATACCATGCTTAATGTAGTAGAAGAAGTAACAATATTAGGAGAGTCGTCAGAATAATCGGTGTAAGTAATAAAAAGTAAACAAAGACTGGATTCTGTAATAATGCCTATAAGTGAGATATAATATTAAATATTTTTTAAGATTATGTTGCTTAATTCATCATTCAAGTGTGAGAAGTTTATCTCTTCAAATCCTTTTCTTGGAATAATAATCATGGCAAGCTTTATAGCCTTAAGCTTAGAATCACTAACGTTCATTCTAATTAGATGTCTTATACGCCTTTTAATTTTATTGCGAACTACAGCCTTTTTATTTAACTTTTTGCTAACTTTGATTCCTAAAAAGATGTTATATTTTGTTTCAAGGAAGATCTTTGGAAGATTTTTGGCTATTACCAAAATAAAATATCTCTCATGGAACTTCTTTCCAAGCTTATTTATAAGTTCAAACTCTTTTTGATTTTTTAAAGAGGTAATAGACAATTTGATAAGTCAGATTATTTTAAGCAGATAATTTATGCCTACCTTTAGCACGGCGTCTTCTTAAAATTGCTCTTCCAGATGGAGTAGCCATTCTAGCTCTAAAACCATGTCTTCTTTTTCTAACTAAATTGCTAGGTTGAAATGTACGTTTCATAATATTTATACCGAACAAAAATAAAAATTAATCATTTATAATAAAAATATAGAGATTTTATCAACTATACACATCATGATTACTGGATTGCTTCATCAAAACTTACAGCTTTTCCTCACAATGACGTGACCTTAAATATGTGCTTTTGCTTTTTCTACAATACTTGCAAATCCGTCACTGTTATTTACGGCAAGTTCTGCAAGTACTTTACGATCTATATCAATTCCTGCTTTTTTTAGAGTTCCCATAAACTGAGAGTAAATAAGCCCATGTGTTCTTACTGCTGCATTTATTCTTTGAATCCATAAACCTCTAAAATTACGTTTACGGTTTCTGCGATCTCTATAAGCATACTGGAGAGCTTTTTCTACTTTTGCAATAGCTACTCTAAAACAGCTATTAGCTCTACCTCTATAGCCTTTTGCTAATTTGAGAATTTTTTTATGTCGATTTTTGGAAATTTTTCCTGATTTTGCACGTGTCATTGCTTTAGCTCCTGATTAATTTGTACCGTACGGTAGAAAATATTTTTTAATATTATATCCTTCTTGATTGCAAAGAATTGTAGTCCCGCGAAGGTTACGAATTTGAGCTTTAGTGCGACGACGCATGAAATGTTTTTTTCCTGCTTGAGATGCAATCACATTGCCGCTTGCAGTAAGTTTAAAACGTTTTTTTGCGGCAGATTTTGTTTTTAATTTAGGCATAATATTCCTTATAAATTGGTATTTCTAGATTTGCCGGTAATATTTAGGCATACCAAAGCCATGTTACCGATGAAACTAGATAATAGTTTTTTTTATTAGTTATTGCAAGATTTTTTTATAATAATGTATTATAATGTGTTTTAGCTGCAAATTATAGAAAAAATGTCATACTGTGGCTTGTTGCGGTATCCAGAAATAATAAAGACTGAATCCTGTGATCAAGTTAACTAGATAACAATTATTTAATTAAAATGACACAGAACCTAATTAATAAGCAAATTTAAAAATGTTCGGACAAAATCCTAAAAGAAGTATATTAAATGGTGACGGTACTAAATTAGAGGTAAAGTCTATTTTTAAGACTATACAAGGTGAGGGAATTTTTGTAGGTAGTCCTGCTATATTTGTAAGGCTTGGGGGCTGTAATCTTGCTTGTCATTTTTGTGATACGGAGTTTGAAGATTTTGATTTAGTAGATATAACTGAGATTTTGAATAAAGTAGAAAGTTTAGCATTAAATTCTAAAAATGAAAAATCAGTGAATTTAGTAGTAATAACCGGTGGTGAGCCGATGCGTCAACCTATAGCATTATTATGTCAGAAGTTACTAGACCGGGATTTTAAAGTCCAAATAGAGACTAACGGTACGTTATATCGTTCTTTGCCAAATGAAGTGTCTATAATTTGTTCGCCGAAAGCAGGACAAACCGGTTATAGTAAAATAAGAGAAGATTTATTGTCTCAAATTAGTGCAGTGAAATTTATCGTTGCTAAAAATATTTTAGAATATAGTTTCATACCGGAAGTAGGACAAACAGCTTATAATATACCGGTTTTTGTACAACCTATGGATCAAAACAATCCAAAGCTTAATGACGAAAATAATGCGTTAGCAGTAAAATTAGCACTAGAAAGCGGGTCGAAGTTATCTTTGCAAACTCACAAATTTTTAGGGATAGATTGAGTAAAGTATATTACAAATATGTCTTGATTTTGTTATTATTCACAACTATTATAACCTATTTAATGTTAGAGTATTTATAGAAATGAGTAAAATATTAGAACTTGAAGCGCAATCCCGCACAGAATTCGGTACGGGAGCAGCAAGAGCATTAAGAAGAGAAGGACGTGTTCCAGCTATTATTTATGGAGCTGGTAAAACACCTGTTAGTATTTCTTTAGAAGAAAAGGAAATAACTAAATATTATAGAAAGCCAGCTTTTATCTCTCAGTTAATTAATTTAACAATTGATAAGAAACAATATAAAGTGTTACCGAAAGCTGTGGAGTTACACCCTGTGACGGATATAGTACGCCATGTTGATTTTGTCTTTTTAGAAGAAAAAAAACAAAAAATGGAAGTACCTGTAGTATATGAAGGGAAAGAACGAGCTTTAGGTGTTAAAAGAGGCGGATACTTTAATATAGTAAAAAGAAGAGTTACGCTGTTATGTGATGTTAATAATATCCCAAGAAATGTAACTATTGACGTTACTAATATGCCTATTGCTACTTCACTAAACTCTTCAAAAATAGTATTGCCAAAAGGATGTAGTTTTGCTTCAAAAAAAGAATTTGTCCTTGCAACTATTATAGGACGTAGAGGAGTCAAAACTGAAGCTGAAGGGGAACAACAAGCAGCTGCTGAAGCAGGAAAGTAGTTATACAGCGTTGGTTGTCTACTCGTGGCATGACCATACAGTATCCGTATCCAGTAAAAATACTAAATTTTTAAAATTTTTAGATCCCGTGATCACGTCACGGGGTGGTATCTGTTTCTGAATTCTGTTTCCGCGGGAATGACATTGTTGTACACTTCTTCCAAATCAATATTTCTTCAAAAATTTTCCATTACATTTATTTTAGGTAAATTATTATGATTTTTGTTATTGGTCTTGGTAATCCAGGAAAAGAGTATCAATATACAAGGCATAATATCGGTTTTATTGTTATAGAGAAAATAGCAAACCAATATAATTTATCATTTAGTACAAAGAAGAAATTCAATTGCGAAATTGTTGAAAGTAGCGTAGAAAAGCAAAAGCTTATTTTTATAAAACCTACTACTTACATGAATTTATCCGGTAAATCAGTGATATCAGTGAAAACATATTATAATATTTGCTCCGAAAAAATTTTTGTTATTCATGATGATATTGATTTAGAAACAGGTAGAATAAAGTTTAAAACCGGTGGTGGTAACGGTGGGCATAACGGTTTAAAATCAATTGACAGGGTTATAGGCAATAACTATAACCGCATTAGAATTGGAGTCGGTAGACCGCAAAATAATCAGGATGTAGCAGATTACGTACTTAATAATTTCCCTAGATCGGAATATGAAATAGTAATTCAATCTATAGATAAAATTACTAATAACTTTGATTTAATATTAGAAAATAAATTAGAAGAATTTAAGAATAAGATTGGATAATGTATAATATCATTCTGGCGAAGGCGTTATTATGTGGGTAAGTTTTTTGTTGTCATCCTACGACTTGATCACGGTATCCAGTAAAAATACTAAATTATTAGTATTCTAAGCTGTGTGTGTGGGGATGCCGTGGTCAAGCCACGGCATTGACACTGAGGGTGCTTTATAAGCGCACAACAATTTTAATTAAAAGAAATATTGATGAAGCAAGACTTTGAAATTGTTTATGACGATGAAATGAATAAACTCATAAATCTATAATTATTGAGGCTTTAAATAAAGATGTTAGAGCAAAAAAATGGGGTAGTAGGAGATGTTGACTTTTTTTCATTTTCCTGTTTCGATCAAAATAAAAATTTTGTTGCAGGCATTAGAGGTATGAATTCTTGGGGTGGATTTGATTCACTCTTTGTTAATCAAAATATAAGAAACCAAAATTATGGTACTTTACTAATTTAAAAGGCTAAGGATTCAGCGCATGAACGAGGCGGTAATTTTATTCATCTTGTTGCTATGGCTTTTCAAGTAAAAACGTTTTATGAAAGGCTAGGTTATAAATTAAATTTGTTATATACGGTTACGATAAAGATTCTATAATGTATTATTTACGGCAAGATTTATGACACTAAAATTAGGAATTGTGGGGTTACCGAATGTCGGTAAGTCAACATTATTTAATGCTTTAACGGCAAGTCAGGCTGCGGATGCCGCTAATTATCCATTTTGTACTATTGAGCCTAATAGTAGTAAAGTTTCAGTACCGGATAAGCGTTTGCATAAACTTGCAAGTTTAACTGGAAGCAGAAAAATTATTTCGTCTTATATTGATTTTGTTGATATTGCAGGGCTTGTTAAAGGAGCAAGTAAAGGGGAGGGACTAGGTAATAAGTTCTTATCTCATATTAGAGAAGTCGATGCAATACTGCACGTACTGCGTTGCTTTGAAGATGAAGATATAATGCATGTACATAATAAAGTCGATCCACTTCATGACCTAGAGATTATTGAAACGGAATTAATACTTGCCGATATAGAATTAGTTGAGAAGCGTTTAGCTACAAGTGAAAAACGCTTAAAGTCAGGCGATAAAACAATGGCAGCGCAGATAGAACTATTAAAAGAGGTTTATAAATGGCTGGCAGACGGTAAACCTGCAAGAGTGTTAAATGAAATTTTAGGACTTGATAAGTTAAAGCAATTGCAGTTAATTACTTTTAAGCCCGTTTTATATGTATGTAACGTTCTTGAACAAGATGCTGTAGACGGCAATGAATTGACAAAATTAGTAGTGGAAAGAGCAAAGAAAGAAAATGCTAAAAGCGTTGTAGTCTCTTCAAAAATAGAAGCCGATATTGCTTTACTTGAAAGTATAGAAGAAAAAGAAGAGTTTTTAAAAGATATTGGCTTAGATGAAACAGGGCTTAGTAAAGTAATTAAAGAAGGATATAATTTATTAAACTTAAAAAGCTTTTTTACCATAGGTCCTAAAGAAGTCCATAGTTGGACTTTTAAAGACGGCACGCTTGCATCTGCCGCTGCCGGTATTATTCATACCGATTTTGAAAAAGGCTTTATTAGAGCAGAGGTTATTGGCTATGAAGATTACATAAGTCTTGGTAGTGAAGCAAAAGCCAAGGCAGTAGGCAAAATGCGTTTAGAGGGTAAAGAATATAAAATGCAAGATGGGGATATAGTACATTTTAGGTTTAACGTTTAAATAATAATCAACTATGAAAACAATTTTACCTAAATGGTCGCTTGAAGTTCAAGATAGGCTTGATTATATAGTGCAGCAAATTTTGACTGGTGCCAAGGATAAAATTGCCATGATTATCTTGTATGGCTCGTATGCTAGAGGTGATTGGGTTAAAGATATGTATAAGGAAGGATCATATTACTTATGTTATATAAGTGCTTTTGACTGTTTAATAGTATTAAAAAAGTAAATTTAAGGAGCATGCTATTTTAAGGGTAGAATCTAATATAGAAAGAAGATTAGAACAAACAGATTTAAGAAAAGCCAAGGTTTTTTTACTAGAACTTGGATATCTATAATATGTGAATCTATAAGTGAGGTAAATGACAAGCTTGAAAAATGGCGTTATTTTTATACTGGATAGCAGTGAATTTTAAAAGATTTACCTTGATAGGAAGTAAGAGAGTTTGTAAAAGAAGATTATGGGCAGTGTTTTTGTAGAGGTGAAGGTTTTCTTTTTGGTACTCCATATATAGAAATCAATGAGTATGCTATAGCGGCTTTTTTGCTCCATCAGGCCTTACCGACAGTTTTTAAATTTTATTAGTTTTCTCTCGTTACAAACTAAAAATATACGATATAAGAAAGCTAGGTGTATATTGTACAAATTATAGCACTGCACTACTTAAAGTATTTTTGCAATCGTCTCCTGAGCAAGAAGAATGCTTGAAATTACTTGAAGAAGCATATGTTAAGGCAAGATATAATAAAAATTATCAAATTAGTAAAGAGTAGTTACTTTACCTGATTGAGAGAGTAGAAAAATTAAAAATGATAACCGCAAATGTTTGGTGACACTAGACAATTCAGAGAATTTGTTGGAAGCGGCTTAATTAATAAAACTCGATGAACCGAAATAAACAAATCATTTATGAAAATTATTAAGCAAATTCCGGCATGGATTCTTCTATGCTTATTTATTTTATCCCCGACTACAGAAACAATTTATACTTCAGGATTGCCGAGTGTCACCAAATATTTTGGCATTGACGGCGGTATTACTCAAATTACCTCTACATTATATTTTTTAGGATTTGCTTTTGGTATATTATCACTTGGGAGATTATCGGATATTTATGGCAGAAGACCTATAGTTTTATTAGGGCTTGTTATTTATGTTATATCTTCAATTATTAGCATTTTTGCAGTTAATATAGAAATGTTGATGATAGCTCGTTTTACTCAAGCTTTCGGTGTAAGTGTTGGGTCGGTTATCGGTCAGGCTATGGCTAGAGACTCCTATCAAGGTTCGGAATTATCATATGTTTATGCTAGCTTATCCCCGTGGCTTTTATTTATTCCTGCTGTAGGTTCATCTATAGGTGGCTATATTATAGAGTATTTAAACTGGCATTATGTTTTTGTATTTTTCAGTCTTACGGGTACTATATTATTAGCTTTATATTATAAAGTACTACCTGAAACAAATTCTTATATCAATTTTTCTCAAAGCAGTAAATATTGTGAGGTTTTGCAGGTAATTATTAAAGATAAAATTCTTTGGTTATATGCTTTTATTATTGGTGCATTTAATGGTATATATTATGGTTTTTATATAGAAGCCCCTTTTATTTTTATTGATAAAATGAAAGTGGCACCTTCCTTTTACGGTAAATTAGCTTTTTTATTATCTTTTGCTGGTATTGTTGGAGGGTTTTTAGGGGGGTATTTGATAAAAAAATGCCACATACACGATAAAAAAGTTATGGGTTTAGGATGTATTTTTAGTCTGTGTGGTTGTATATTATTTGCAATAAATGCTTTTATGTTGGAAGCCGTTCAAACAAGTAAAAACCTTACAATTATTATAATATTTGTGCCTATGATGACGCATATGTTAGGGCATAATTTACTTATTCCTATGACGCTTCGTTATGCACTGGAGGATTATGCTAAAGTAACAGGTACTGCTGGTTCAATATTTGGTGCAATATATTATGTACTAATTGCAGTTATAACATATATAGTGGCTCAGATACATGCTGAAACAATAAGCAATTTTGCTTTATTATGTGTAGCTTTAAGTATTAGCTCTGCTGCTGCATTTTACTATATTTGGCGTTTATATAAGAAAAAGCAATATAGAAAAGTTATATATTAGTTATATCTTATTGCACTCACGCCTTTTTTATTACCTCTCGGCATAGGGTTAGGAGGTGCCACAGGGGGGAGTAGTATTAACCTGTGAATTTTTTGTCAAACTTTCTTGTATTCGAGTTGCCTGCGTTACGACCTTATAACTTGATTTCTCTTCTTCTTTAGAAAAATTAACATAGCGATTATTATTTTTTGTAATCTCAACCTTCATCTAGTCATACTTACTTTGAGTTAGAAGTAGTGTATAGATTTTACCGTCATGTTCTACATAACATAACGCATCTTTGTCTTTACTCTTACTTGTAAACTTGAGAGCCTAGTATAGGCGAGCTTATTTCTTTAAGTACAAAGTGAGCAGTAAAATATAGCTGTACTAGCTGTTGGTTTATTGCCGTTCTCATCCAATGCAACAATAGATAAATCCATTGAACCTACAGCTTTATCAGGCTTTATAGGAAAATCAGTAGTTCTATAAGAATTCACTGTGGCTTCAGTGTCATCTTGCTTAAGTTATATGGTAAAAGGCTGTATTTATGGGTTATTTTAGCTAATGTATAAATTGCTTTAACAGCATCATTTCTAATAATATTTTCTCTAATATTCTCTTAACTTTCCCATTTTAGGTTGTATCTGGTCTCTGCATTTTTCATGAATCTTTTTATAGCCTGATATCTCAATCTTTTCTAACTCTGCTTTTGTTGTTTGCATAGCTTATTCTATTAAAGCTTTATTAGCACGATTTTCTAAACATAATTGTAATTTTAATTATTATTAAGTCTATCTGGAAAATGTGTTTCTAAATATTGTTGCAATATGTCTCTTTGTTGTTTTAAAAGCTCTATTCTGACACGCTAATTATATTTGCTTTAACTTCTTCTCCTGTACATTATTAAGAGAGAGGGAAGCAATAAGCACCGTTTACTACTTCCGGTTCCTTTAGAGCTAGTGAACAGGAATTAGCTTGCACTTTTTTAAAGCCTGCTTTATCAATTTTTCTTTATAGTTATGGTCTTTTTTAATAGGATTTGTGGGTAATTTAAAACTATCGGCTATTTGTTCTACAAATTTTAAGTGTTCTGTGGTCGGGTCGGTGTGACTCCTTCTTCACATACCGATTGTATTTTTACAGTAGTTTCTTTGCCCAATAATTGTAAGGTAAAATGTGGTTTATTAAATTCAATTCTAACTTTATTTCCATTCTGATTAGAAACTTCTGGTGTATCATCCTTAGAAAACTTGCCAGAAGTAATTTCATTTAGTAAACTTACGTCACTAGTGCTTTTATCTGTTAATGTCTTATTGACTACCTCATAACCAATTACAGCATATGCTATTTGCAAAGACTTATTTTTTGATATTATAAATTTCTTCTAAAATTTGTTTATTCTCTTTAGGATTTTTGTATTTGTAATAATTATTACTAAAAGCTTCAACTAATTTAGTTATTTTTTCAACACCTTGCGGAAAATTAAAAGTCTTTAAATAATTATCTAGGTATCGTGTCAATAAAGGTTTCTTATTTGTCTTCTTGTTCAGGCTCTTTATTTATTATTCTAGTAGATATTTCTAAGTGTACTTGAGTAAGCAATAGTTTTAGTACATCTGCATTATCAGCAAGGTACTTTCTAACAAAATCTAAATCTGTTTTTGTTGTTTCGCATAAATTTTGAAAAAAATGAGCAACTCCTTTCGTGCCTTTGTATATATAGTTTGGAGTGTCCATAGAAAATGCCGAACTCACTCTAATACTTTCTATAGTTTTTTAAGGCTCTTTCTTAAAATCTTTTCTTGGTTGTTTTGATGGGCTTCTAGTTGATTATTAATTAATTCTTAATTTTTTATTGCACGTTGCTCTCGTTGAAGCTGTGTTCTGAGTTCAGATTTATTCGTTCCTTATGCTATAATCTCATGATTTAATACTTCATCGTCTATCCCTTCAAGGTTCATTTCTTCCTTTAAGGCTTCCATACTACAGCTACTGAATACATCATGTTTCTTTTGCTCGGCTTGCCATTTTAAACTAGCTTGTTCAAAACTGACAATACATTCTTTAATTTCATTTAATGTATAATTTTCTGCTGTTTGTAAAAAGTTATCTATATCGTTTTTTAATGTCGGATTCTGTTCACTAAATGCATTTAAAAATTTCTTAATACCGGTTAATAATTCTTCTTTTTCATATTCTGTATCTTCTTCAAAGCCTTCATCATCAGGTTCTAGAGCTTGAGTTATCGGTTTATTAATTGTCTCTTGATTATTTTCTATATTCTCTTCTTCTTCAAAGCCTTCATCATCAGGTTCTAGAGCTTGAGTTATCGGTTTATTAATTGTCTCTTGATTATTTTCTATATTCTCTTCTTCTTCAAAGCCTTCATCATCAGGTTCTAGAGCTTGAGTTATCGGTTTATTAATTGTCTCTTGATTATTTTCTATATTCTCTTCTTCTTCAAAGCCTTCATCATCAGGTTCTAGAGCTTGAGTTATCGGTTTATTAATTGTCTCTTGATTATTTTCTATATTCTCTTCTTCTTCAAAGCCTTCATCATCAGGTTCTAGAGCTTGAGTTATCGGTTTATTAATTGTCTCTTGATTATTTTCTATATTCTCTTCTTCTGCAAAACATCCATCTATCAAATCTACAGTTTGATTAGCTGCTTGTTCTTTATTTAAATTATCAAGTAAGTTATCACATAATTTTTGAATTAATTCGTTATTCTCTTGCACATATTTATATCCTATTTCTTCTAATCTTTCAATATTTTTAGGACTTGCATTATCTAAGCTTTTAGTTTCTTTTGTAATA
This sequence comes from Rickettsia canadensis str. McKiel, assembly GCF_000014345.1. NCBI lineage: Bacteria > Pseudomonadati > Pseudomonadota > Alphaproteobacteria > Rickettsiales > Rickettsiaceae > Rickettsia > Rickettsia canadensis. The sequence goes on from NC_009879.1 coordinate 401,614, forward strand.
GGTAATCCTACTTCAAAAAATTCATCTTTTCCAGATAAATCATTTTTAACCTCAGTAGTGGAAGAATTTTCCATATTGTGCATAAGTCTGCTTATTAATTTTCCTTTCACAAGCCAACCTATTATTCCGTCAGAGCCGATTTTAGGTATGGAATTTGTAGGTTCGATATTATTACTGAAATTGAATGCACAAACCATAGTATGGTCTAATATCTCTTTTTGTTCTTCACGTGTGAGGTTTTTATCTATGCGTGTATGATTTTGTTCTTTATGTATATAACCTTTTTTAAGCAACTTTAAAACTTCGCTTGCCGGTCTATTCGCATTGAGTCCTCCATCTGCATATGCATAAGGAGTGCCCGAAGCATAATTATATTCCTGTATGGCCGCTTTATCCATAATAGGTTTAAAATAAGTAGGTGCCGCTGTTGTTGCAAGTAATACGTCTTTTACTCTAACATGAGGACTATAACCGTGAAAACTATCAAAAACTTCTAATTTTCCACCGTTAGCAGTTAAATCATTTACCGGAATAACAAGGCGAGAAGTAGTACTGTCCATTCTATTATCACCTAAATATTTTTCTAATAATTCTTTTAAAGGTTTTTGACTATATTTGTGAGTAAATATTTGTTTAACTGAACCTAGAAAGTTATCAGGAAATATATAATTTGCATTTGTTTTAAATATCTCCAAGGCCTCTCTAGCACTATATTTTGCTTCTTTTGCACCTAGTTCTTTTGGAATTGTTAATAAGGCAGCTATAAGACCACCGACACTAGTACCGGAAATAATAGGAAATAGCTCAGAAATAGATTTTCCTGTTTTTTCCTCAATTGCTATAAGCACTATTAATTCGGATATACCTTTAACTCCACCGCCGGACAGTGCAAGTACTCTATTAGTTTTTATATTCGCAATTTTCCCTGTCATCGCAATACCGTAAAGATTTATATTATGCGCAGTATATAATAAAAGTTAATTATTGTCAATAAAACCATCTAGAAATCTTAATTAAGATTTTACTTGTGCAATATAGTAATTATTAGAAAAGATACTTGATTCATGATAATATTTTAGTGTATCGTTAATATTATAACTATTATGTTATAAGATATGTTAGTTGTTAATCCCAGTAATATAGATAGATCCTAAGTTATTAGCTCGAGAAATAAATACAATGATGCCCTTAGTAAGGCAAGATTTAGCTGAGGTTGAAAGATATGATAACTTATGGCAAAGCACAATGACTTAAATTTGTTAAAGATAAGGAAATGATGCAAGCCTTAGCATTTATTATAGATTGCTTTGAGTAGAATACTGGAGAAACTTAAATATTAAAGAATTAAGTACTATAAATAATTTATCATATAGAGAGATAACTTCAGTACTCTTACAGCAACACTAGATACTTTAACTCCTCTCATAGGAATATTTTTTTCTGAATAATAAATTAAATAATAATGCTAAAATACTAGAACTTTGATCGCTCTTCTGATGAAGAGTTAAAAGAAAATTATTTTTACCTCAATACCTTAATTTTTTATTAAGGAATATACTAGAGGTTAATTATATATATAATAACTCTGAAGATTTTGAACTTAAACTAGGTTTAATATTATATAATGTAGCTGATAGATTTTTTAAATATTCTACTATTAGAGTTACTTAATAAAAAAATGGTATGACATTGATGCCCCTGAATATACCAAGGGTGTACCACAAGATATTACCGCATAATTTAACCAAACTACTTCTCCTACCTTGTCTAAAAAGATATTAACACTTTCCTTGTCTACAAAAAGAAATATATATAATGAAAATGATGATAGTAATCAAACTTTGGATGTAAAAACAACTGATATAGACAAGAATATTTTAAACTAATGGGAGAAGTTATATACGATTAAACACAGTATTAATATTATAGTCTTTTTGAGGTCCTAGCAATTGGTAGCGAAGAGTAAAAGAATCAATATTTTAAAATATATAGGTAGCATCATATTGATCTTTATCGCATAAATGGCTACCTATAGCTTTTACATTATCTATAAAATAGATAAAATAAGCTATTTTTATGAGCAATAAAATATTTTGTAACATTACTATTCTTAAAAAGATATCTATATTCTTTATTAGCAGAGATTTGATGATCGTAGTCGTGATAATGAATTTTTAACTCCTCTTTATATATTAATTCATTTAAACTTTCAGGTAGAAAATACGCTACCCACTTACCGTAACCATGATTATCTATAATTCTTTTAATCTGGTACTGTCCAGATAATCTTAAAACGAGTTCTTTTACGAAATAGTTTTTTGAAGGCATTTGGTATAATACCTATGTCCATTCCAGCGTAAGCGGGAATCCAGTAAAACATATAAATTAATTCCTGGGAATGACATTAATACGTTACTGAATGACAACTAAATTTTATTAATTCTGTAATATTTTCATTAGTAAATTTATCTCTTCACGAAGTTCTATATCATTTTCTAGTAATTCTTCTACTTTTTTAATAGCATGCATAACCGTCGTATGGTCTTTTTTACCGAATTTTTTACCGATATCAGCAAGGCTTTTCGGCGTTAATGTTTTACTAAGATACATAGCTATTTGACGCGGTCTTGCAACTTCTCGTAATCTCCGTGACGATGACATATCGGATAATTTAATATTATAACGACTAGCCACTTTTTTCTGAATATCTTCAACGGTAATTATTCTTTCATTAGAACGTAATAAATCTCTTAAAATATTTTGTGTATTTTCAAGCGTAATTTCTTTTAAAGTAAAATTAGAATGAGCAATCACCTTATTTAAAGCCCCTTCAAGTTCTCTAACGTTTGAAACGATTTTAGATGCTAAAAAATCAATTACGTTTTTTGGTATTTTAACATTCATTTGCTCAATCTTAGATTCTAGAATACCTAAACGCAGCTCATAAGTGGTACTATGAACGTCGGCAACTAAGCCCCATCCAAGGCGGGATTTTATCCGATCTTCAATATTATCTAAATCTGAAGGCGACCTATCACAAGAAATAACTATTTGACGGTTATTATCAATCAACGTATTAAAAGTATGGAAAAATTCTTCTTGAGTACTATCTTTGCCGCAAATAAATTGAATATCATCAATCATTAACACATCAACCGAACGAAATTTCTCTTTAAATGAGATTACTTCTTTGTTACGCAGAGCTTTCACAAACTGATACATGAATTTCTCTGCTGACATATATATCACTTTGCGGTTTGGGTTATTCTGCTTTATATACCAACCAATTGCATGCATTAAATGCGTTTTGCCAAGCCCTACGCCACCATATAGAAAAAGTGGATTAGATTCAGAAACTGCATCCGTTGATTCTGCAACCGCTCTTGCAGCAGCATAAGCTAGCTCATTTGGTACTCCAACCACAAAATTATCAAAAGTAAAACGTACGTCAAGAGTTGAAAAGATATTTTCCGCATTAAGCTCACTGCTGCCAATATCGGCAAAAGTTTTAGTAGGTAGTTCTATAACTGTTTTGCTTGTTCCAGGTAACTCTTTAGTAATTATTTCAACCGACTTAATAGTATTATTATAATGTTGAAATAGTTGCAATATGACCATAGAGTACTTGGATTTTATCCAATCTCTAACAAAGTTAGTAGGGGCACAAAGAATAACAGTATTTAATGAAGATTCTATAAAATTGACTTTACTAAACCAGCTATTATATAGAGTTTCACCATAATGATTGTAAAGATCTTGAGCCACATGACTCCAGACATTTAAATAATTATCCCCTTGATCTGTTAAAATTATTTGATTAGTACTCACTTAAAACTGCCACGGTAAGTTATTTTATTTCTAGCCTTTATTTTGATTGTTTCCTTCAAAAAGGTCACTAATATTATAACAATTTTTATAACCTATATTAGTTATAAAATTTGCTGCCGTAAATGACCTATATCCTGAACGAAACAGTAAAAATATCATTGCATGAATTTTATCGTTAATGATAGATAAAAAATTATCTTCAAAATCTTTATTCAATTGCCAACTTAGAAAGATCACCTTATGAGGTATTCCTACTTGTTTCCATTCTTCTCTAGTCCTAACATCTACAAGAAAAACATTATCATTTGAAACCAGTATATTATAAGCTTTTGTACAACAGATATTTTGAACCGACATATTTACGTTTTTTTGCTGTTATTGATAATAAAAATTAATAGAATTACCCATGTAGAATATGGATTTATTAGAGTGCTTATAGCATGTTCAATAAAGTTAATTTAAAACTAATTAAGTTCTTTTTTGCTGCAAATTATAAGATTTTTTTTGAAATATGAGTAACTATTCTTCGAAGAATCTTATTAATTTTCGCTAAAAATCTCTTTAATTATTAATTGAAATAACTTGATTGACCATGCTATATTTAAAGCATTTTTAAAATGATCTTGGTATTTGATAGTTTTAATAATATTATTATAAAAATTTTTTGCAAGGCTTTATATCATGAATAAATTAAATAAAAATTCTTTACAAAAAAAACTTCTTTATCTTAGTAAAAATCGCGGCTGTAAAGAAATGGATTATATACTTGGTAGCTTTACCGAAAAGTATCTATCTTTGATGGATGAGAAAAAACTTGAAAGCTATGCTTTGATACTTGATCAAAATGATAATGATCTTTATAATTGGATTAATAATAAATCTTCTGCTCCTTCTTATCTAGATATTGAAATAATTGATAAATTACGCAAAATAGCTAAAGTATAAATTCCTACCGTAATGTTACAACAAAAATTTCCGGCGGCTGCCAAATCTTTTTTTGCAATTGATAATTTGACTAAGAATCTTAAGCAAGATTTAATCTTGAGTGTAAGCAATGAAGAAGATGTATTACAATTATATAAGCAAGCCTTATTTTTTTCTTCTAATGAAAGTATTTATTATTTTCCGAGTTATGATACTGTACCATATGATCATGCATCTCCAAGCCCTAGTATTGTATCTAAACGTGCAGAAACATTAACTAAGCTAACAACAAATAATAGTAACAGCAAACTACTTATCACTCATGCAGCAAACTTATTAAACAAATTACCCCCGAAAGATTTTTTTTCTAAGTACTTTTTAAAATTATTCCCTAAAATGAAATTTACTACAGATGAACTTGCTATGTTTTTAGTAGAAAATAGTTTTACAAGAAATACGAGTAGTGTTGATGTTGGGGAATTTGTAGTTAGAGGTGAAATCATTGATATAATATTGCCCGGTCCTAAAGCTTATAGAATTAATTTTAGTTGGGATTATATTGAATCGATTAAAGAATTTGATATTGATACACAAATTTCGACTAAATCCTGCACGGAGTTAGTTATTACTCCTGTAAATGAGATAGTTTTAAACAGTGAAACTATAGGTAATTTTAAGAATAATTATTTACGAAATTTTGGAGTTAACTATACTGATAATCCTTTATATGAGGCGGTAACATCGGGAAGAAAATTTTCAGGATATGAACAATTACTTCCGTTATTTTATAATTCCTGCTCTAACTTAGTAGATTACCTAAACGATCCTATTATCATATTTGATAATTTATCAAAACAAGCTATTTTAGAGTTTGAACGTAGTTATAACGATTTTTATTCGGCAAGATCAGAGGCAAATAAATTTAATAGGTTTTATCCTACTCTTGCACCGACTAGGTTATATTTTACCATCTCCGAAATAATGGAATTACTTGAACAAAAAAATAATATATTAATTAGTTATGATAATTCCGAGCAAGCCACTCTAATTGAAAATATTAGATCTACAAGTTTTATAGAAAAGAAAATAGTTTTTGATAAATTATTTGAGATTATTAAAGCTCATTCTTCTAAAAAAATTGTGATAGGTGTAGCTTCTTTAAGCGGTCTTGAGAGAGTGAAAAGCATTATCCAAAATTATGAATATACATATAATGAAATAAATAAATTAGATGAGGCTAAAATAGGCATAATAAATATTGCCATACTACCTTTAAATCAAAGTTTTGATACTAAAGAATATTTATTTATTACGGTAAGCGAACTATTAGAAGAAAAACCTAGTTCTATAAACACTAACAAAAAACTTAAAAATATTTTGCTAGAGCTTGATAATTTAGCTGAAGGAGAATTTGTTGTTCACAAAGATCATGGGATAGGTAAATTTTTAAAGCTGGAAGCTTTAGAAATTAAAGGAAAACTGCATGATTTCTTAAAAATTTTATATGCCGGAAATGATAAATTATATATACCAGTTGAAAATATAGAGGTAATAAAGAAATACGGCAATGATAATGCAGAGCTTGATAAGCTTGGCAGCGTCTCATGGCAAAGAAGTAAGGCAAAACTTAAAAACCGTATAAAAGAGATAGCACTGCATTTAATACAAATAGCAGCGCAAAGAAAACTTAATACTAATGCTTCCATTGAATTTGACCTTGAAGAATATGATAAATTTTGTGCTCATTTTCCTTTTAGTGAAACAGAAGACCAATTAACTGCTATAAACGATATTAGAGAAGATCTAAGAAGTGGTATGTTAATGGATAGGTTAATATGCGGTGATGTAGGTTTTGGTAAAACAGAGGTAGCCATGCGTGCCGTCTTTATGGTAGCAAAATCTCTAAATGAATATTCACCTCAAGTAGCCGTAGTTGTACCGACAACTATTTTATGTAGTCAACATGTTTCAAGATTTACAGAAAGGTTCAAGGGTTTTGGTTTAAATATCAAACAATTATCCAGTATTATTAGTCCTAAAGAAGCAAAGATTATAAGATCGGAACTTGAAAGTGGTAAAATAAATATAATAATAGGTACTCATTCTTTATTACATAAAAATACAAAATTCTTTAATTTGAAATTGTTAATAATCGATGAAGAACAACATTTCGGTGTTAGTCAAAAAGAATTTTTAAAACAATTAAAATCTTCCTCTCACGTACTTGCAATGTCGGCAACACCAATTCCTCGAACACTGCAAATGTCAATGACCGGTCTAAAAGAACTAAGCATTATTGCAACGCCGCCTTTAAACAGGCTAGAAGTTCGTACATCTGTTATGCCTTTTAATCCTGTTATTATTAGAGATGCATTATTACGTGAACATTTTAGAGGCGGCAGAAGCTTTTATGTGGTTCCAAGAATTAACGATATCCTTGATATTGAGAAACAGCTAAAACAAATTGTACCAGAATTAAGCTATAAAATAGTTCACAGAAAAATGCCGTATAATAAAATTGATGAGGTTATGAGCGAGTTTTATGCTGGCAAATTTGATATACTAGTCTCAACTACTATTATAGAATCAGGAATTGATATACAAGGTGCAAATACCATGATTATACATAAAGCCGATATGCTTGGTCTTAGTCAGCTATATCAGTTGCGTGGTCGAATAGGTCGAGGTAAAATGCGAGGCTATGCTTATCTAATAGTAGAAAGTCATAAAAAAATGACTGCGCACTCCTTAAGGCGCTTAGAGATAATACAAAATAGTTGTGCTTTAGGTTCAGGTTTTACTATTGCAAGCCATGATATGGATTTACGAGGTTTTGGTAATTTGATCGGTGAAGAACAATCAGGACAAATTAGAGAAGTAGGTACGGAACTCTACCAAGAAATGTTGGAAGAACAAATAGCTCTTTTTAAAGATGAACCGGTTGTCTCAGAACAACCGTTTATTCCGACTATTAATTTAGGATTATCCGTCTTTATCCCGGATCACTATGTATCTGATTCAGCTCTCAAAATTGGGATATATAGAAGAATAGGTAATTTAAGTAATGAGATAGAAGTAGAGAAATTTAAAGATGAGATGATTGATAGATTCGGCTCACTACCGACTGAATTTAATAATTTACTTGATATTGTAAAGATAAAGCTATTATGCTTTAAGTTAAATATTGAAAATCTAGATTCAGGAGATAATGGGTTTGTGATTAAATTTTATAAAAATGCCGATATGGCTGACAAAATTTTAAAATTCGTGAGTACTTATCATTCTCAAGCTAAAATAAAACCTGATAATAGGTTAGTATTTATCAAGAAATTAGTAGGTAAAAATGTAATTGTTGAGGCAAATCAATTACTTTGGAATTTAGCGGAGATTTGAAGACATTATCATCCCGTGGCGTGCCTCTCTACTGTATGAACATTTAGGATGTCATTCCTGCTTTCGCAGGAATGACATCGAAAATTATAAAACGGCATTTATTAAATTGAAACTATATGCTCTTCAATCTAAAACAATTATTCCAACAACATAACATAAAAGGTTTGTCGACTAACTCCAAAAATATTAAGGAAGGTGAGGTCTTTTTTGCTGTAAAAGGACGAACTGTTGATGGAAATGATTTTATAAATGATGCTTTAAATAAAGGTGCAGTATTAGTAATTACAGATAATGAAAAAAATACTGCTATAAATAAAGTAATTTATGTAGAAGATTTACAAAAAGCTTTATATGAAGTTATAGAAATCTTTTACCCTAAGAAACCAAAGCATCTGATAGCCGTAACAGGTACTAATGGCAAAAGCTCTGTAATATCTTATATAGCTCAATTATATTCATTACTTGGAGAGAAAGCTGCATCTATAGGTACGATAGGCGTAGAAATTTTTGGCTGTGATAACTTTATAAATGATGTACCGGAATTAACCACATTCGATTATTTAAGCTTTAGAAAAATTGCACATAATTTAGCTGAAATAGGTATAGAATATTTAGCTTTTGAAGCTTCTAGTCATGGTCTTGATCAAACAAGACTTGGGGAAAACAAAGTAAATATAGCATGTTTTACTAGCTTTAGTCACGATCATCTAGATTATCACCATACAAAAGAAAATTATTTACTTGCTAAACTAAAATTATTTACCAATCATTTATTACCGAATGCTATTTCCATATTAAATTCTGATATAGAAGAAATAGAGTTTATTAAAGCTTATTTAAATAAGCATAATATTAAATTTATAACCGTGGGAATAAAGGGAGATTTACAAATAACTAGAATTAATAGTTCTTTAAAAGGACAAAATATTGATTTTACATTTAATAATAGAAAATATAGTTTTAATACGCCAATAATCGGTAGTTTTCAGGCTAGCAATTTATTAATTGCTGCTCTTAGTGAGTATTATACCGGTGTTGCTTTTGATGAAGTTATAGGTTCTTTAGTAGATGTTAAACCGGTAAAAGGCAGAATGCAGCAAATAGAAAACACTAATATTTTTGTTGATTATTCCCATACTCCCGATGCTCTTGAAAAAGCTTTACTAGAGCTGAAAAATATTCAAGTACTAGGCAGTAAGTTAAATGTAATTTTTGGCTGTGGCGGCAATCGTGATAAAAAAAAGAGAAGTCTTATGGGGCAAATAGCTGCAAAACTTGCTGATAACGTCATAATTACAGATGATAATCCACGTCTTGAAGATCCAAAGCTTATTAGAGCTGAAATCATAAGCGGTATAGATAAAGCAAATTATATAGAAATAGAAAATAGAGAAAAAGCTATTAAATATGGTATTAATAATTTAAATCAAGATGATATATTATTAATTGCTGGCAAAGGTCATGAAAATTACCAAATTATAGGCAATAAAAAAATACCTTTTGATGATGCTGAAATTGTGAAGAAGTATATAAAGTATCATGCTGTTACTTGATCACGTGAATCAGCTTAAAATACTAATAATTATTAGTATTTTAAATTGTTGTTCTGGATTCCATGGTCGTAAGCCATGGAGTGACAGACTAAAGCCAATAATGCCGAAATATAATAATATATATAATAATATTAATATAAACTAACATATGATTTGGAACTCTGAAACACTAAGTAAAGCACTAGGTATAACAATATCTAATTCTATCAATTGCAATGAAGTACAATTTAACTCCAAAGACGTTAAAAAAGGTGATTTATTTATAGCACTGAAAGGTAATGGCGACGGTCATGATTATGTTCTAGATGCAATAGATAAAGGAGCAAATGCTATTATCGTTAGCAAGCACATAGATATAGTAGACAAAAACAAAATTATCTTAGTCGATGATTGTTTTGAAGCTCTACAAAAAATGGCTTTGTATAAACGCGGCTCTTCAAAAGCTAAATTTATAGCTATTACTGGTAGTGTCGGCAAAACCTCCACTAAAGGAGCTTTAAAAACCTTACTAACTGAGACTAGTGATAAATCATTACACCTCTTATATAACGAAGCTAATAAAGAGGAATTTGAAGGAAACACGGAATATAGCACCACAGAGTACAAAAAAGTATGTGATGCTGCAAGTACTCGATTAACGTACAAATTACCTTTAGAAGTAAGTTATATAAAAGGTCTGGTTTTTGCTAGCCGAGGTAACTTCAATAACCATTTGGGGTTACTTATTAATCTTGCTTCAATGTCTGATGATACGGAATATGCTATTTTTGAGCTTGGTATGAACCATAAAGGTGAAATAAGGGAGCTAGTTCAAATATTAAAGCCGAATATTGCCATGATTACCAATGTTTCAGAAGCTCATTTAGAGTTTTTTAACTCGTTGGAGGATATAGCTGAAGCTAAATGTGAGATTTTTGAAAATTTTAGTAAAAATGATATTGCTGTTATTAATGCCAATACTAATTGCTATAACAAAATATTATCAATATTAAAAAATCTATCTATTGATAAAATATATAATTTCGGTGCATCGTATAATACATCTGCAGAATTAACCTTATATGCAAATCTAGGAAAGCAAGTTCATTTAAAATATAAGATAAATAATAAGACCATAGAGATAACTATACCTTTCATTCCTAGGCATTTTGCCGAAAATTATATAGGTGTACTTTTAATTATCAATATACTAGGTAAAAATTTAGATATTGCTGCAAATCACTTAGCAAATATTTCTCCTACTAAAGGAAGAGGGGAAATGATCAATATACAAAATTGTTGTGTAATTTGTGATTACTATAACGCAAGCCCGCAGTCAATGAAAGCTGCATTAGAATATTTAAAACAAGTACCTGCTGAAAATAAAACCGCTATAATAGGTGATATGCTAGAGCTTGGGCAAAATTCAGAAGCATTACATAAAGAGTTAGTACCTTATATATTAGATGCAGATTGCTCTAAAGTTTTTTTAGTAGGAAAAAATACTAAATATATTTATAATTTACTACCTTTCAAAATAGCTAAAAAATATTTTAAAAATGTTGATGAATTAATTACACATATAACGGTAACAGATTTATTTAAGAATAATGAACTTATCTTAATAAAAGGTTCAAGAGGTATAAAGCTTGATAAGATTGTTGATTGTTATAAATAAATATACTAGGATGTTTCTAGTGCATTTTAAGCCACGCGACAATATCTTTGCAAGCATGACATCAAAATATACTTGGGAATTTAAATCTACAAATGTTATACAATCTTTTACTTCCTCATATTCATAATTCACATATAGCTAATTTATTTCACTATATTACTTTTCGTAGTGGTCTTGCTATTATTATCACTCTAAGCCTTAGCTTTGTCACAGGTCCGATATTGATAAAATTTTTACGGACTCTTCAAAAAAATGGTCAGCCTATACGTTTAGACGGACCTGAATCACATCAAACAAAAGCAGGTACTCCGACTATGGGGGGTATTATGATTATTTTATCTAGTTGTCTTGCTACTTTATTACTTGCTGATTTAACTAATAAATATATTTGGATTACATTATTTGGTTTTATTAGTTTCGGTATTATAGGATTTATGGATGATTATGCTAAGGTAACTAAAAATAACCATTATGGGGTAAGAGGCAAAAGTAAACTTTTACTGCAAGGAATTATTAGTTTAATCATATGTATTTTACTAGAATATACTGACAAAAATCCAAGTCATTTGCTTAATATACCGTTTTTTAAAAATTTAAGCTTGGATCTTGGTTATTTTTATATAGTTTTTGCTATATTTGTTATAGTTGGATCTTCTAATGCTGTGAATCTAACGGATGGGCTTGACGGTCTCGCTACCGTTCCTATTGCCTTTACTGCTGGTTCTTTTGCTTTAATAAGTTATTTAGTAGGAAATCTCATTTACTCGAACTATTTGCAGCTAACTTATATACCGAATACTGGAGAATTAACGGTGTTATGTGCGGGTTTAGTCGGTAGCTGCCTTGGATTTTTATGGTTTAATGCACAGCCTGCAGAAGTTTTTATGGGTGATACCGGTAGTTTAAGTCTTGGTAGTATACTTGGCATTATTAGTGTTATTACTAAGCATGAAGTAGTTTTAAGCATAGTTGGTGGCTTATTCGTTGTGGAAACGACATCCGTAATTTTACAGGTATATTATTTTAAAGCTACTAAAGGAAAAAGAATATTTAAAATGGCTCCATTGCATCATCATTTTGAAAAGCATGGTTGGGAAGAATCAAAAGTCGTAATAAGATTTTGGATTATTTCAGTTATATTTGCTCTGATCGGCTTATCATCTCTAAAATTACGTTAACGATACTCGTTTAATTTGAAACATCTTGCTCTGTTCCAAATTAAACTTCGTCTATCTACTTTTTATGTATCAAGAATAAATATAATATAAATTCACTTTCTATTTGCTTTTGTATAAGAAATGTACTATATAAATAGTAGAATTAATTTATAGTAAGTGTGGATAATGGCAAAAGAAACAAAAGAAACAAAAGAAACAAAAGAAACAAAAGAAACAGATATAAATAAATTATTAACTCAAGAAAATAATGCTTTAAATACGATACTAAGACAAGTAAACGAATTATGCGAACAAAATCAGAAGTTGCAAGGTGTACTCGAAATACAAAATGAAGCTAAAGAGCTAGAAAAAGAACATAACAGATCACTGCCTTGGTTTAAAAAATTTGTAAAAACAGTTTCTAATGTAAAGTATATTTTTATAAAAAGTGAAGAGCAGTTAACACATGAAGCAATAAAGCATAATACCAAGATATTAAAAGATATTGATAATAAGATATATAATATAGTGGCAAAATCTGCACCTTTAAAGCAAGCATTACAAGAAGAAATCAAAAAAAATTTTGAGGATTTAACAAAGAAAGATTTATCTAAAGATCAAAGAGAAAGATTAGCAGAATTATTCTTTAGTTATAAGGATAAACCTGAAAGATTCTCAGCTCTACGTATGACACATCCCTTACAATTTACTAATGCTGCAGTACTAGAGAATCAATATAATGCTTTAAATACTACAAAACAAAACATCCGAAATTTAATATCTGAAAATTCCAATATTAAAGAACTTAAAGAAATACAAAAACAAGTTGCTGAAATTAGGGAAGAAATACCTCATACATTTTTTGAAAAATTAAATAGTATTTGGCAAAATGTTAAAAATGTTTTTATAAATAACAGTGAACAGGTTTTGGCCAAAAACAAAGAAAGTAATACTAGAGCAATTAGAAAGATTGAGGAACAATTATATAGCACAAAGCATCAATTTGAGAAATTAATTGAAAATCAAGAAAAAAATATTAATGATATAATTGGGAAGTTACCGGACAATGAGAAGTTACAAAAGATAGTAAGTAACCTTGCAGATCATATGACTGCAAAAAAGGAACCAATATTAACAACCTCGTCCCTAACTAAACCTTTGGAAAATAATATGCCACCGCCACCGCCGCCGCCACCTTTACCGCAAAATAATATGCCACCGCCACCGCCGCCGCCACCTTTACCGCAAAATAATATGCCACCGCCACCGCCGCCACCACCTTTACCGCAAAATAATATGCCACCGCCGCCGCCACCACCACCGCCTTTACCGCAAAATAATATGCCACCGCCGCCACCACCTATGCCTACTATGGCTCCAGCTCAGACTGAGACATTATTGAAGTCTATAGAAGCTACTACAGTTAAAAACCCGGAAAATCAATCACATCCTTCTATAGATACTTCTGATTTAATGAAAGAAATAGTAGGACCAAGAAATCTAAAAGAAGTTAAAAAAATTGATGCTAAGGCACAAGATCCTAGAGATTTACTACTGCAGTCCATAAGGGGTGAACACAAACTAAAAAAAGTTGAATTTGACCCTAATGGGCGCCCGGTTGCACATTCGCGTAGTAAGCCTGCTCAGAATGTTAACAAATCTAATGAAATTGTAGAAATTTTAGCACGAAGAGTTGCTATGGAGATGAGTAGCAGTGGCAGTGAAAGCGATAGCGATAGCGGTAACTGGAGTGATGTTAGTACTAAATCAAAGGTTCTAAAAACTAAAGGAGAACGAGATGCTAGAAAGGGTATGAATTCTAAACAAGTTGGAAGAAACAGCAAATCATCATTTGTTAGAAGTTAATTAAGACACTTTTTTTTAAAGAGTACTTGTGTTGCATGCTTTCTATCATTCCTGCTTCCGCAGGAATGACATAGTATGCCATACTGTTTTAGATCACCTTGGCTCTTGGGTAGGAGTAATATTAGGGGAGGGTTTATAGTTAGATTGAGTCATAAGCCCTGACCAGTTAACTCCTAGTCAATTATTGTCAGGTTTATTTTATTTTTTGTATAATAGAAACATTTGCTCCTGTTGCTTTTATACACTTTATTTCTTTAGCTACTTTTATGGTATGCTGTATCCACTATAATATACGATGACTACTTTTACCATTTTATTCTCCATATTATAAATTAACTATATACTCAGCTTCGGTTTTAGATCTTATTTCTTCAATAGTAACATTGTCGGCTTTTCGCATGCATACCATTTCATCTTTATTAATATCAAAAATTCCAAGATCGGTAATTATTCTATTAACTACTTTTTTGCCTGTTAACGGAAAGCTGTACTCTTTTCATAATTTAGCTCTGCTGTCCTTTGCGTTATGTTCCATTATTACTACTAGTCTTTTGGTTGTTAGTGGCTAAATCCATAGCTCCTTCCATATCCTTAACCATTTTGCCTGGGAGATAGTTCCAGTTTGGCAAGATCGCCTTTTTGTGAGACTGCATAGCCCCTAAAAGAGTTAAATCAATAGTAGGCATACCTATACTAGATTGATATATAAGCCGTCTTTGAGTTCCTTGCAGTTATTTGGTAAATTTCTTCTTTGCTCCAAGTAATAGTTTATTGTTCTCTTATGGTTAACTGCTCAATACGTTTCTCATATTTTGTACCTACTATTAATCGCTGTATGAAAATATTAGGTGTGTGAATATTATTAGGGTAAAGCTCTCCTACCTCAACTATTGTCTCTACTTCACAAACCGTGACTTTAGCAGCACCTGCCATTACTGCATAAAAATTTCTTACTGTTTTATTATAAATTACATTGCTGCTTTATCCGCTTTCAGCCTTTAATAATAGCAAGGTCAGCTTGAAGTGCTGTGTTTCTATTCTATTATATATTTCTCGCAATTAAATTCCTTTTTTCTTTACCTTCCTCTACAATTGTACCTATACCGATTTTAGTATAAAAAGGTGGGATTCCCATGCAAGCTGCTCTAATTCGCTCATCTAAAGTGCCTTGCGGTTTTAGTTCAAGTTCTAAGATTTTATCAAGATATTGTTGTTCACAAATCTTATTTTCTCCAATATACGAAGAAATCATTTTATAGAGCAGTCCTTCAAGAGCAGTTTCAGCTGAAGGATATATTTTATTTATGAATTTTAAATTATTTAATATTTCTGTTTTAAGAAATTAGAGGGATTTTCAAAAGAAACCAAAGACATACACAAGTTTAGTATATGTACAAATTTAAAGTACTATATATTATGGTTACTTGTGATTAACAAAAATTAATGATTCTATGAAATTAAATAAATTAAATTTAACCATTGCTGTTTGTCTTTTATATTTATAATCAGTATTAACTGCATCAAAATATTGATAATGATATAAAAATTCAAGAAAATTCTAAAAAGGTTATAGCTATGTAGTTACTTATGGTAAAGATATGTCATCAAGGGTAAGTCGCGATGTTGCTATATCATTGATTGAAGGTTACCGTCAATTTGGATGATGCTATATTTGTCGATTCAGATAACTATAAATATATTAAACTATATTACAAGATTTACTGTTACATATTGGCTTATGGTGGTTAATCATAAAATAATGGTTAGTGGTGTGCAGAGAATTTGACTTAAAAGTAATAAAATATGAGTTAGATCCTTTTAAGGACATATTTTAAAGCTAAAGATTTTAATTCTTTGTCATACACCAAATTGCTATAGATACAGGTGGTAATTCAAGCAAGCTATTTGCTATCTGAAAATATTAAAAATTAGATATATGGCAAGTAACAAAATTAATCCTACTTATAGCATAGGTTATTTATGACAAGACTAGGATCAAGTAGGATATATGTTTAGTACTAAATTTAATGATAAAGATAAAAACGGTAATGATATAAATGCATATGTAAAAGTGATGAGCTCCATATACGGTTATATTACTAAAAATAAAATTTGTTCATATGCTTATTTAGATTTATTTGATTCGTTTTTATTCTATTCAGGATATTCATTTATAATGAATACTAACATTAATAATATTACAATGTTTAAGTTGGAAAAATATTTACTGTCTACTAGAGTGATGCTTGCTCCATATGGTTTAGAGTATAGTTTAGTTAACCATTTTTGTTGTGGATAATAAGTTAATATTAATTACAGAAAAAATCAGAAATTTAAGTTTTACAGTGTTGGAATTAAAGCAAATAAATTATAATCGAATTTGATTTTGTCGGTTTAGCTTTAGAAGTGGCATTTTGGAATCAGCCTAAAATATTAACTGCTACTCATTTAAAAGAGAGTTGTAGACAAGGTAGACTTGGGGTAGTTAATTTTGAGCTTAGCTTAAATAAAACATTTAAAATTTTTGGCTCAGGCGGTTATAAAACAGCCGAATTTATAGAAGGTATGACTTTAAAATCTTCAGCTATTCTTAGAGCATGGTTTAAATTAGATTAATTTTAGTCTATTGCTTTTAATAATATATAGTCATATATATACGATAATGATGTATGGCTATATATGTTAACTATTCTAGAAAAATTCTTATTCTCTTCTGTAAAAACGTTTATCAATATACGTGAAGATACCGTATCTGCTCTTAAAAGGCTTGGTATTAATAATATTCGTGATTTATTATTTTATATACCTGTTTCATATCAAAATAAAACATTATCGCCTAATTTAACCAAAGTTAGAGACGGTGAAATAATCCAAACGGAAATTGTAATTGAGAGCATTAGTTTACCAAAAAACAGTAATCAGCCTCTTAAAATTACGGCTCGCAATGATACTGGTTCTTTGTTATTAGTATTTTTTCATAGACCACCTCCATTTATTTTTAATAAGTTAAAGGTTGGTACTTCTCATATTATCAGCGGTAAAGTACAATTTTTTGATCATCATTTACAGATTTCACATCCTGAATTTATTGTGAATCCTACACTCGCAAAAGAAATAGAGCCTATTTATTCTTTAACATATCTCCTTAGTAATAAACAGCTGTATTCATATATCATAAAAGCAATGGATATATTTGAAAGGAAATGCAAGGGGCTAGAAGATAAAGAGGTAAAGGATTATTTAGATTCCATATTGCAGAATTTGAAGGTGTTGCATTCTTTATGTCATTTACGCAAAAGTAGGAATTCAGAAAAAATGGATATCATGGTCAAGTCGTGGGATGATACGAGAGTGTGTTTAAATAATGCCAAAAAACACCTAGCAGCTAAAGAACTAATCGCCAATCAAATATCTCTTTTTAATGTACGTACGCAAATAAGTAGAAGACAAGGTAATATTTTCCCTAAAGCTGCAGGTCCTCAAGTCAATATATTAAATGAGCTAGGATTTGAATTAACACCATATCAAAAGCAAGTTATAGAGGAAATAGAACTTGATCAAAGCGATAAAGTAGAAATGATGAGATTGTTGCAAGGAGATGTTGGTTCAGGTAAAACTTTAGTAGCTCTGCTTACTATGGTAAATGTGGCAGTCGCTGGATTTCAAGCAACGCTTATGGCTCCAACCGATTTGCTTGCCAATCAGCATTACGAGTTTTTTGTTAAAGCTTTAAAAAATACTAATATAAGAGTTGGATTACTTACAGGTAAGATACTAGGGCTAGCACGTAAAAATATAATGATTCAGCTTGAAAATGGTGAAATTGAAATATTGCTTGGTACTCATGCTTTATTTCAAGAAAAAGTAAGTTTTAAAAAACTAGGTTATATAGTTATTGATGAGCAGCATAGATTTGGAGTGCAGCAGCGTTTGAATTTAATAAATAAAGGGGTAAATCCCGATGTTCTAGTTATGACTGCAACGCCGATTCCAAGAAGTTTAGCACTTACCATGTTTGGAGATATGACTATTTCTAAACTTCAAGGTAAACCAAAAAATCGTCTACCTATTGCAACGAATATTATGTCGACTAATAAAATAGAACATGTTATAGAAGCGATAAATAAGAAGCTTATTCTAGGCGAGAGGATATATTGGATATGTCCATTGATAGAGAGGGGAAAGCAAGAGGAGCAAGAAGATGATAGTGTATTAATGGATGTGATGAATCGTTTTAACTCTATAGAAAATATCTATCAAGGTTATACTGGTATTATTCACGGTAAGATGAAGAATGAGCAGAAAGATATCATAATGAAGCAATTTAAGGAAGGTGAAATTAAGATATTAGTTGCCACAACCGTTATTGAAGTCGGAATAGATGTACCGGAAGCCACTTTGATCATTATTGAAAATGCTGAGCAGTTTGGCCTTGCTCAACTTCATCAGCTTAGAGGTAGAGTAGGGCGAGGGAATTTACAGTCATATTGTATATTGTTATATAATCCTAAGCGACTCGGACAAGTTGCACGAGGCAGGTTTGAGATAATGCAACAAACTAATGATGGGTTTTATATCGCTGAACAGGATTTAAAACTTCGAGGTAGCGGTGAGATTTTAGGAGTAAAACAAAGTGGCGAAATCGAATTTTTCTTCGCCGATTTAGCAGAGCATTATGACTTGCTTCTTAAAGCTAATAAATTTGCGGAAATAGGCTCAAAAGGTAATTTGGATTTTATTGACTTTCAGATAAAACTCTTTGCTAAATCGCAAGTAAGCGAGTTTGGTTTAGTTTAAATATGTCATTCCCATTATTATTGGCTTTGTTGCATGGATACCACATAGTCATTGTTAGTGACTAAATGAACGTAATCCATAAAAAATAATAAAAAAATTCTGATTTACAAAATTTTTTTATTGGCTTGCTTAGTCAATTGCTGTGCACATTCATTGCAATGGCAGAAAAACTGATCCATGCAACAATGCCTCCGCAGGAATGACATAAAATGAAAATCTAGAATACTTAAGAATAAAGCTAATCCTGTGTGATTTCAGCAATCCTAGTACACAGAGCTTCAATTATATCCCAGCTTTTTTGAATAGCGAGTAAAGAAGAATTATTAATATTTATTTGTTTTAATAAATCTATAGCGATTTGTTCATGTTCCGGATCAAGAAGCATATGTATTTTGAAATGTTTTTCTGCTTTATGATTAAAAAATATTGAGCCTAATTTTTCATAAAATATTCTTAGCACAAGAGTCTATTACTATACTTCAGCATTAGTAAATTGTAAGGGATGTGTCATACGTAATGGACAAGGACGGTCCGCTCACTATCTCCAAACGTCATCATTGTCTAGATTTTGTGATAATTCTACATATGTGTCCAAATTCAGCGGTGAGATGCTTCCATGCCAGTTGTTTAAATTCTTTTGTTTCCGAAAATACTACTCTTGCTAATATCATTTTCTAAAATTTGTCTGATCAAATCCAAAAATATTTAAGAAATTTATTTTTTTGCATGGTACTATCTAATTGAATTTCACAGAGTTTGTTTTTTCTAAATTGCTCTTTATATTGAGTATTATCTGAAATTAGATAACATATAAGTAATATCAATATTATCTAAATATATTAATCTAGAACCACTGTCACTAAATTTATTAACGGTTACTTACCAATTTTTAAAACTATATGTGTATTTATATATAAATTGTAAAATCATACTGTGTATGCAGTAAATATATAAAATATTTCGACTTATCCATTTTAAATTTATAGCTATTTTTTGTGAATAATCACTTATGATCATTAATATATAGGTAACTGTTAAGATGGTGAGGTTTAAAATTAAATCAGTATTTGAAAAATTAAAATCACTCATGGGAATTGCAAGAGTAAAAAGAGTTGAATGCATGCACGTAATAAAAATGGCTATAAAACAACTAAGTTTTAAATTTGCCTGTTCATGTTGTGCAATAAATCCAAGGATCATTATAGCAATTACAATAGTACCGTAGTCAACTAAATACCAACTAATATGAAATAATATTGCCATTATAATTACATGACAATAACCGCTATAGAAGAAGTGAATTAAAGACTTACGAAAATAGTAAATATAACATTGTCCTAAATAGATTGGTATTAGAATATTTGTAGTAATAAACTGTTTAAATAACACAGTAGTATATATTTGTAACAAAATGCCAGCTATTATTATTTTAGTTTTTGGTTTATCATGAAAATTATAACCGGTAAAAAAGCAAAACACCGGCATGACAGTACGACCGATAACCCGCATAATCGTTAATTCAGGATATAGATATAAACCCATATGATCAATGATCATGGCTATAATAGCTAAGGTTTTTAGCAAATCCTGATAATTTGATTGGTGCTTATTTCTTGTTATTATCATAAAACCACTTTTAATAAATATGCCGTGCCGAAAAATGATCCTATTCCAACTGCAATTGTACTGCCTAGCATGCAGACTTTAATCAGTAAATATTCCGAATAAAAATATTCTAAACAATAATGTTTTATTAAAGCAATTATAACAGACATTATTATGCAGCATAATAAAATTTTACCGCAAAAAAGTTTTATATTGGCTTCTATATGTAGCTTATTTTGTTTTGTAGTATAGCTATATAATAAACCTAGATTATACCAAGCTGCGATAGATGTGCCGACGGCAATACCGATATGTTTTAAAGAATCCATTAGTAGCAAATTTATACCGGTATTAATTATTATTGAAAATAAGGTTATTTTGAGCGGTGTTTTAGTATCTCCATTAGCATAAAAAATAGGGGTTAAAATTTTTGCCAAAATAAAAGCAGGAAGCCCAAGGGCAAATGCAGAAATAGCCTCGGCGGTATTTGTAGTATCTTGGCTTGTGAATACTCCTCTTTCATATATTATGTTAATGATCGGATGAGATAGTATTATAATACCGAATGTAGCAGGTAGTGATAATAATAATCCCATTCTAATAGCATTATTCTGTATTTTTTTTGCAGATACTAGATCATTTGATTTATAGATTTTTGATAGCGTAGGTAGCAATATAGTAGAGAAGCTAGTACCTATTATTGATAAAGGAAATTGATAAATCCGATCAGCATAAGCTAATATTGAAATAGCACCTTCAATAAAGCTAGCAATAGATTGCGATATAAAAAGATTCAATTGTTGAACGCCGGAGCTAATGATCGCAGGTCCCATATTAATTAGAAGCTTTTTTACATCGGGATCGCTTGGGTTAAAAATTATTGGAAAGTTTAAATCCGCTCTCTTAACACAGACAAACATAAACGAAACTTGTAATATTCCAGCAATTATTAAAGATAGACTGATTGAAATGGTAGATTCTATGTAATCATCTAGCATTAAAGTACAGATTATTACGCATACGCTTAAAATCACCGGTGAGAAAGCAAACGCGGTAAATTTTTTTATGGAATTTAATATTCCGCCAAGTAAAGCAGTTAATGAAACAAATATTAAATAAGGTATAGTAATTCGGCATAAAAAGATGGTAAGCTCAAACTTTTCCTTTTTACCATGAAAACCAGGGGCAATAAACAGCATTAATTGTGGCATAAAAATTTGCATTAATGCTATTATGATTATTAATGTCAGAAGTAGAAGAGTAAAAACCGTACCTGAAAAATTATTAGCAGCTCTTTTAGAGATCAGCATTTTTTCATTATAAATAGGAATAAATATGCTTGATAATGCTCCTTCTGCAAAAATTCTTCTAAATAGATTTGGTAGTTTAAAAGCAACATTAATGCTATCGCCCATAGGTGTAGAGCCAAATAGTGATGCGATAAATTGTTCACGCACGAGGCCAAATATGCGAGAAATTAATGTGCAAAAAGCTACTACGACCCCTGAACGAAATAATGTCACTGTTTATTTTTGTGTCCTATTTTTAAAATCGATTGATGTCATTCCCTGTAGATATGACATTGTTGCATGGATACCACATTATCATTGCAAGCGACTGTAGAGAGTATGGCAAAGCCAGAGGAAAGTAATAAAAATATGCTATATAAATTAGCATTTTTTACTGGATTGCTTCGTGAATGACTTTGTAATTTTCCTTGCAATGACGAAAAAATCGATCTACGCAACAAAATGCTACGCGAGAATGATATTGAAAGTCATGTGAGCAACGCCATAAATTCTTACTCCTGACTAGCTCTATCTATACCTTCATTGATTAAAGTGTCTGCTTTTGCTTTATTTCCCCATCCGGTAACTTTAACCCATTTACCTTTTTCTAAATCTTTATAATGTTCAAAGAAATGCACGATACGTTTTCTAAGCATTTCACATAGGTTATCTAGCTCTTTAATATGATCGAAAGTAATATCAAGCCTTGAGGTTGGTACTGCGATTATTTTCTCATCAAGTCCTGATTCATCTTCCATCATTAATACGCCGATGGTTCTACACTTAATAACAGAACCAGGTACTACAGCATGATGAGATACAACTAGTACGTCTACTGGATCACCATCATTTGAAAGAGTATGAGGAATAAAACCGTAATTACATGGATAACTCATAGTGGTTTGCATAAAGCGATCAACAAACACCGCTCCTGATTCTTTGTCAAATTCATATTTAATTGGACCACTATTCATTGGAATTTCAATAATTACGTTTATTTCGTCATTATTTGCTTTTGCTTTTATTTTATCTATAAACATGTTTTTATTTGGTTGGTTGTAATTTTATATAGCTTTGATATTATTCTACATCTGTTTTATTTCGTGCCAGGAGGCATTGTTACATAGATCAGTTTTTCTAGTGTCATCATACAACTTGATCACCGGATCCAAAAAAACAACTTAAAGTGCTATCATAATTTTAGTATTTTAAACTGGACCCCTGTGGTCAAGCTACGTGGGGTAACACAGTCATGATTCATGGCCAGGACACAGAGCTATGAAAATATGGTCACCTCGTAGGTCTGTAATTCTCGTCATGCTTTGTAAGCAATTGTCTTGCCATAAATTTCCCATCCGATAATTGCCCGATGGCGATAATTCCTTGTCCTTCACGAAATAGGGCAGGGAGTATACCTTGGTATAATATCTCTAAATCCTTAATATTATCGGTAATAATAAAACTTATCTTATCAGCAGCAATTTTATTTATTGAGCTTGTTTTAACAAGTCCGCCGACTCTTAACTCTTTGTCTTGTTCTATTGCATTAATTTTTGACGGCGGCAAAAAAAATACTATATTATTCTCTAAATTATAAAGTATTATACCAATTCCTAAAAATGCTGAGCAGAAACAAATAATTATTGTTATTAACCTATTTCTTACTCTCTTTTGCATCCAATTCTTCTTGTTTTTTCAGTGACTTGTAATTTACAAAACTTACGATTAGCAATCTTGCTAAGACCAAAAAGGTAAATAAATATGCTACGGATATATAATTATTCATTTCTTAAAAATTCTATAATTTCCTTAGGCGAAGAATCTAAATAGAAATGTTTCAGATATTTCCCGTTCGTATCCATTAAATAGATAAAAGATGAATGGTCAAACATATAGTTTGGGTCATCATCGTCATTATTTACACGAGCATAGAAAACCTTGAATTTATTAGTTATATCTTTTATCTGTTGCTCGTTACCGGTAAGACCTATAAATTTCGGATGAAAATGTTTTAGATATTCTTTAAGTACTATAGGAGTATCACGCTTTGAATCAATAGTGATAAAAAGAGGTATAATATCTATGTTATGTTTATTTAACATTTCTACAATCTCTGTCATTTTATTTAGAGAGGTCGGACATATATCGGGACAACGAGTAAATCCAAAGTAAATGAGACTTAAGTTGCCTTTTAACTCATCACTATTAAATATCTCCCCATTTTGGTCTATTAACTCAAAATCACCGCCAATTTTTACGTTATCTTCATAGATATTAACTTGACCGGCAAGTGGTTTTGCAGGCGTTCTTAAAGATAGCAATAAATATAATGCTCCCACTCCTATTAGTAAGCTGATTATTATAATTATTTTTATAACATTTGATTGCATTTTCATAGTTTTTACACTAGACCTAACTTTTTAGATTTAAAATATTTTACCCAAATATCTATTAATAATTTAGTAATGATAATCGCTGAAAACATTGAGGATATGATCCCGATCGTTAATGTAATGGCAAAACCTTTGATTGCCCCTACTCCAAATATATAAAGTAAAGAAGCAACGATTAGAGTAGTGAGGTTAGAATCAAGAATAGTAGCAAACGCAGATGCAAAACCGGTTCTAATAGCATAAAGATTAGAAACTCCTTTATGTAGTTCCTCCTTAATTCTTTCGTAAATCAATACATTAGCATCAACAGCCATACCAATAGTTAATATTATTCCTGCAATTCCGGGCAAAGTTAAAGTCGCTTGAAAAAGTGAAAGTAAAGCTAGAATATATAATAATGCAAGGCTTAAGGCTATATTGGCAAATAAACCAAGTACACCGTAAGACCAAATCATAAATATACACACTGCTATAAACCCTATAAGTCCTGCTTTTTTGCCAGACTCTATAGAATCAGCTCCCAAATTTGGACCTATACTTCTTTCTTCAATAATATTAAGTGGGGCAGGAAGAGAACCAGCTCGCAATAATAGTGCAAGCTCATGTGCCGACTCCACGGTAAAATTTCCTGTTATTATACCGCTTCCGCCCATAATTGCTCCATTTATCATTGGGGCACTTAGTAATTTATTGTCTAACACTATAGCAAGGCGTTTACCAGTATTATTTTTAGTTATTTCACCGAATATTTTACTACCTAAATTGTTAAAAGAAAAAGTAACTACTGCTTGTGAATTTTGGTCAAAAGAAACTGAAGCCGTGGTCAGTTGATCCCCACCTAAAACAACTTTTTTCTTTATAACTACATAATACTCTCCATGACTTTCGCTATCTCCCTTAATTAGCATTGAACCTACCGGTACATGTCCTTTTACTGCTTCTTCGATATTAGCATTTTCATCAACTAAATGAAAAGTTAGCTTAGCAGTTTTACCTAATATATTCTTTAGATAAGAAGGATTTTCTTCACCTGGCACTTGCAGTAATATATGCTTATCGCCTTGTTTTTGTAGTGTCGGCTCTTTAGTACCGGTACTATCAACTCTCATGCGAACGATCTCAATAGATTGGTCTACTACCTTGTTAAGTAAGTCATTTAATCTAGAATCGCTGTATCTAAGCTTTATTTTATTTTCATTAACTTCAACTATAATTTCAGAATCGATTTTGTTAATTATTTTCTTTAACTGTTTTAATTCTTTTGATGTTCTTAATTCTAATTGAATGCTATTTTGATTTTGGTTAACTAACAGATTTTTATAGCCGATTTTATCCTCACGAAAATTTTTACGTAAAGTGTCGGCAAGATTTTCCATTGAATCATTTAAGTAGCTCTCAAAATCAACATCGAGTAATAAATGGGCCCCCCCTCTAAGATCAAGCCCTAGATTTACTGAATCATGAGGTAGAAACTTAGAGTTTACCTGCATGAAATTAGGTAAGGCACAAATCGTTGCAAAAACCGTACATATAATTGAAAGAAAAATTTTCCACTTAGGAAGATTTGGCACTGCTTACCTTCTTATCTTTTTTATTATTTTTATTGTTTTCTTTTTTAACCGGAACTTCCTTAGAGTGGCTGGTTATATCGATAATAGTACTTTTTAAAATTTTAATATGTACATCCTTAGCAATTTCAATCTCAATATTAGGATCATTTGCACTAACTTTAGATACAATACCGTAAATGCCGCTATTTGTTAGCACTTCTTCACCTTTTTTAACTTTGTTTGCTAATTTTTCTCTTTCTTTGCGACGTTTTTCTTGTGGGCGTAATAGTAAGAAATAAAAGATGGCAAAAATTAAAATCATCGGTATTAAGCTTGTTAACCCCGATTGTAGAGAATTTGTTTCTACAGGCACTACCTCTGTTTCCTGTATTTCTATAGTGTCATTATGATTTGCCTGATTATCTTGCGTAATTGCTGACATATATAATTTCCTAATTGTTGCAATAAAATAAAAATAGCTGCCTAACGCTTTTAATGCAAGGGTAAAAATAAAAATATAAAGTTAATCAAAGGAATACATTTACTAGTAGTTATAACTGTAATAAAAATAGCCATTTTTCATTAATGCATATTAACATTAAATACATTTAATGTATTACAGTTGATTAACTTTAATTTCTAATGAATTATACTTTCTTATTCTATGCTAAGGGAATCGATAGACCAAAGATTTTAAGAAAAAATATAGTTTGGGAGATTGCATTGACCATAAAATCCATAGCTTAATTGATCTTGTTGCATAGCTTAAAAATTATGATAAACTTACCGATGTCATTCTTGTTGGAAGCAGGAATCTAGAAAAAATAACCTTAATTTTGGTACAAAATACATATTTAAATAAGCATATAAAAATTGTTTTTTATATGCTTTACTGGATTTTTACTTTCGTGGGAATGACATTTTTTAGTATGAAAAGTAATTGGAGCGGGTGAAGGGATTCGAACCCTCGACTTCGACCTTGGCAAGGTCGCGCTCTACCCCTGAGCTACACCCGCTTAAATAAAATAACGGCGTTTTAATATAAAAAGTTTAAGTGGATCCAAATTAATTACATTAAACTGCTTTAGTGTTTTTTAATCTAAGTGAACCTGAATATAAGTAATTATAAGACAAATTGCAAGTATTAAATTAGAAATTTATTGGTATTGCACATAAAGATAGATACTGTCATTGCGAGCAGTAATAATAGGCTAAAATCAAGCCATATTTGGAGTAAAAAATCAATAAAACAACAGCAATAGTTTGCTTTTTATACACTGTGGAGCACCGTTATAGTTTTATATTGTTTATATTTATTGTGGTAATATACTAAAAACTTATTTGTTGATTTATAGTGCTGCTCAATTAATTCATCGAAATTTTATTGTTTGTGGTACAAAATTACAATAATTGTTACTTATTTGGTTTGTATAATAGATCATTTAAAAGTCCTTAAAGTAATAATATTTTTTCCCTATCTTACTAATAATATCTCAATTACTATCGAATTACTTTTATTCCAACTATTTATGTAGTATTTGCACCTACTACTTTTTCGGTAGGTGCAGTGTTTATGCAAGATTTTTGGTATTAAAACGTTTTACATGTGGCAGTTTTATATTTGCTTTATCAAGAGCTTTAATGTTTGCAGTTTCTTCTTTTGAAACAATTTACTGATTATTTTAATCACTGGCGATTATTATTCTTGATTATTCCAATTCTAATTGGTTATACATTTGGAGTAAATCAGTTTGTAAAGTTAGAGGCGGAAATAGCAAGTTATTATTAAAAAAGTTTTGTATCTTTCAAGTTCAATATTAAAGCCTTTAAGACATAATTCAGCAAACTCTTTGTTCTAATTTATATTAGCAGCAACCAAAAGAAAATTTATTAAAGTCTCTTTAATAATTTTCTAGCCTTTTTAGGTGATTTAACTCATCAAGTGTGCACATTATGCATTCGGTCAAATAATTTTATTAATGCTGTATTGTATCTTCTCTCTTTAATTAATAAGTTTAGGTTTTCGCTGCTACTTATTTCCATAAGGTTTAATTCTAGTTAGACCTTCTATGTGTTTTACTACTTCCGGTCCAAAATCGCGGTAATTACTTCTTCAGCTACAAATTCAGCAAGCCTAATTGCTACCTCAATCTGGTACGAATAATAAGGACCCCCTAATTGACGCATTTGAGAACCATTATCTTTACAGGCATAGGTAGATACTTTTTTGATTTTAAGGATATCTATAGGATTTTCTACTTTTCAATATTCGAGTTTATCAAGTAGTTTTTTACTATAAACACAAATTTCAAACTTTATATCTTCCATAAAAGTTATTGTGTATCTTATTACAATTTGTGGCCTATAATTAAAATGAAACTTAAAAATTGCAATGATAAATAGTTTTTAAGTTTAATTATATTAATAAATATTAATAACCTTTGTTTGTCTTGTATTTAGAGGAAACTAAGATTAAACGATAAATAAGAAAACATCATATATAAAGTACATCAATTAAAGATTATATTATTATTGTATATTAGACTTCTTGCAAATGACCCTTAATAAAGAGTAATTCTTCTGGAAACACTACACCTCCACACCGCAGGGTAGTTAACCATACGTGAGGATGAGGCATTAGAATTGATGTTTGACGTACAAATACCTTTAGAAGCAAATTATCCAAGAAGTATTATTTTATCCTAAAGGCAAAATGTAACTATGTCAAATCGTAATAGTTTATATTATGCACACGCTACCTGCTTAAATAATACTAACCTAACTGTGTCACAGGGTGCGTTAATACTTGCTGTTGCAAATTGATTGTTCAAAGAGTCGAATATTAATAATAATCAGAATCAGAATATACATAATAACTCATCTTATGAGAATAACATTACCGACTTTGAAAATTGGGATACAAAGTTGTGGTATATGTAACTATCTTGGAGTTATAGCTACTGCTTGTTGTAATATGTACGTATATTTGAATAAACACTAAATTTACACTAAAAAAATATGAGCAAGGCTTAAGAAAGTTAAGAAACCTAAAGCATCGGTTATGGTTGTTAGAAATACACCGGAGCCTGCAGCGGGGTCTATATCAAAATAATGCAGTATTATAGGAATAGCAGAGCCAAATAATCCGGCTACTAAGAAATTTAAAATAACTGCAATAGCAAAAATTACACTAAGATTTAAGTCAAGTAACATTATAAAGCTAAGCCCTGCTCCGATAATTGCAAGTACAAAACCATTAAAAGCTGATACGGCTATTTCTTTTAATATAACTTTATTGACATTATTATAATGAATATCCTTATTAGCAAGGGCTCTAACCGTAACGGTCATGACTTGTGTTCCAGCATTACCGCCCATCGAGGCTACGATAGGCATAGTGGCTGCAAGCGTTACAAGTTTTGCAATAGTGTCGTTAAAATGGTTAATGATAAGTGAGGTCATGCAGGCAGTGATTAAATTAACAAAGAGCCAAGGAAAACGATGTTTAACAGTATACAATACATTGAAGAAAGTATCTTGAGTATGTACCCCGCTTAATGATAATATATCTTTTCCAGCTTGTTCTTCGATGATATAAATTATATTATCGATTGAAACGCTACCTACTAACTTACCGCTTTTATTTACTACCGGTACAATAGTTAAAGCATATTGTCTAAAAATAAAGCTTAATTCATTTAAGTCGGTAAAAGCATCTGCAAGCTTAAAATCTTTGCTCATCAAATCTTTTATTAATTCATTTTTTTTGCCTTTAATTAGCGTGCTGAGAGAAATAATACCGATAGGACGCAATTTATTATCAGTGACGATCGCAGCATAAAAGTCGTTTTTTACGTTCTTGATAAAATTTAATGATTCCTCTACCGTCCAGTTTTCTTGAAGATTAATAAAATCTCGTTCAATTACTCTACCTACCGTATTTTCGGGGTATGTACAACCTACAGTAATTTGGTGTTTTTTTTCTTTAGTAAGATTACTTAAGATAAGATCTTTTATATCATCGTCTAGATCAATTACTACTTCAATAGCGTCTTCTATAACTAGCTTATTGATTAATTCTGCAGATTTTTTTATACCTAAAGTTTCTATTATTAGAGGCTTACTATAAGCGTTTAACGATACTAACGTTTCAGGCTTAATTTTATCCTGTAATAAAGGAATAATTATTTTATATATTTTATTATTAAGATTATCTAAGAAATCTGCTAAATCGGCATAATGAAGCTCGGCTAGCCTGTTTGCCGCAGCATCATAATTATGATCTTCAAGCAAATCATTAATTTGATCGAAAATCTCGGCAAATTGATCGTGATGATCAGGTAAGATGCGTTTAAATATATTGAAATTAGGCATAACCTATTTATCTAATAGTTTATTATAGACTTAGTTAATTATAATTATTTAAAACTGATTTAGCTAGGTTTGACGCAAGGTGGTGTACAATTTGCTAGTCAATATAAATCATAAAGTACAAATAAGCAATAGTTTTTTATTGGATAATATTGACATAATCATATCTTTACTAGTACTTATAATTATATTAGGGGGACAATTTATACATAATAAGCAAGGATTGTTGATTACTGCAATTGAGGATGAGAATCTAGAAGAGGTCAAAAGTTATTGCAGCAGTGGTTGATCCTAATAATATATTTATTAGATGTGCAAAGTCTTGTATTTACTCTGTTATAATAAATCAATCACTGTCATCTAAGAGATGAAAGTTTGTCTATAGCGACTAGAAGTCGCTGAATCAAGCTAAAGCTTATTCCAGTCTTATATTAGTAGTCATTGCTGGTTCATGAGCATCAGTATGTCTATTAATATATTCATTAATCATGTCATCAGTCACATTACCACTAGTCGCACTAAAGTATTCTCTTACCACCCATAAATGTCTACCCCAATACTTTTTTCTTAATATTGGAAATTCTTCTTGTATTTTTTTGATGATCTCCCTTTGGCTTTTTGCACAAATTCACTCACTTTAATATGAGGTGGTATATTGGCAAATATATGTATATGATCGCTTGATATTACTCCATTTTCTATTTTAACATTGAGTTCTTCTACAACTACTGCAATAATTTCTCTCACTCGCTTTTTGATGTCATAGGTTAATACCTTGTATCGATATTTTGTAATCCACACTATATGTGGATATCGATGATAGTAAACGGTGCGTGATTTGTTGCTATATTGAGTCATGGGGCTTATGATGCTAACACATCATGGCTCAACATGGCAAGCTAAAGCTTTCCCATCTGGAAGATGGAGGTTTTAACCACCAAAGGGACTATAAAAATTTAGATATAGTGATAGTGACAACATTATTAGAATGTGGGTCTGAGCAAAATAAATGCATTGGACGTAGAGTGATATGCTATAATTGTAGGATTGTAGGACAGACATTTGGTAATAAAAGAAAGTTAGAAGTAAAAATAAAATCTAAAGTGCCAAAACAAAAAAAATTTAGAGTAATGGTCTCAGAACAAAGATAAAGAGACAACTAAAGAAAGAGGTTGCTAGTTGACCTTATGAAAAACCGGCAAATGGTGCGGTCGAGAAGACTTGAACTTCCAATCTTGTTACAGAACAGCACCCTCAATGCTGCGCGTTTACCAATTTCGCCACAACCGCTTAAGTTTTACTCTATAACAGATTATGCGTATAATATCAATAGAGTTGTTGTATTTGTCATTCCATGACTTGAGATCACGGGATCCAGAAAAAATAAAATAAAGACTGGCCCTCATGGTCGTCACAAGCTACGGTGTGACATTAAGGATTACTGGATTCTCGCCTATGCCATTAGTATTATGACGTAATCACGATAAACTCAACATAAAATTAGGCATAATCGATTGTTTGATAGCAGATTTCGTTAAACTATCCAGTTTTTCATCAATATTATCAAAATTAATATGATATGCCCTAGAATTTCCGGTTAACACTAGGGCAGAGTCTATACCGAGGCGATTTGCTGCAAGTATATCAGTGTAAAAAGTGTCTCCAATCATTAAAATACGATTCTTAGGTGTATTATGGCATTCTTTAAAAATTTTACTATATATTTCTTCGTACGGCTTGCCGCTATAAATTATTTCCCCACCAAGTTGTTTTATTTTTTCAGCATAATAGCCGCTACAATATCTATAAACACCGTGTTGATTTATTCCAAGATCGGGATTAGCACAGATATTGACCATTTTACGTTCTACAACAATTTTAAATAATTCATCGAACTCGTTTAAGTCTAAATTTTCATTTTCGTCCCTGTAAATAGTCATTAAGAAAATATTAGCTTTTTTAATATCATCGGTGGTAGAATATTGGATTCCGTTTATTATATCATTTTCTAAATGTCCTAAATGATATATTACAGGTTTTTCTATA
Organism: Rickettsia canadensis str. McKiel; assembly: GCF_000014345.1. Classification (NCBI taxonomy): domain Bacteria; kingdom Pseudomonadati; phylum Pseudomonadota; class Alphaproteobacteria; order Rickettsiales; family Rickettsiaceae; genus Rickettsia; species Rickettsia canadensis. The sequence continues at coordinate 434,043 of NC_009879.1, forward strand.
CCGAATCGCTCTTTACTTTCTAGGATCATTTGCACTGCTATTTCACCTGAGCTAATGATCATTTCCGGTTCTGCATTTAATCCCCAAGATTTAATTGTTTGATGCAGTGAAAAAATATTTTGTGGAGCATTAGTGACAAAATATACTTTTTTTCGTTCAATAATTTTATTAATATTTTGTACAACATTTTGGTAGGTATGTCCCCCTTCGATTATTACACCCCAAAGATCAAATAAAAACACGTCATAATTATCAATTATGTCGAAAATATTTTTTAACTTTAATATATTCATATTATCTCGCTAATTTTCAATCAAGAAACTTTACTATTTTAATAAGTTACGTTATAGTAATTTTTATTGTTTCTAGCAACAAATAATAGAGCAAAATATAAAATATTATGTCGGAAATTGAAGAAAATTTTAACAAATCATCATATGGTGCTGATTCTATAAAGGTTTTAAAAGGTCTTGAAGCTGTAAGAAAAAGACCAGGAATGTATATCGGGGATGTTGGAAATGGATCGGGTCTACATCATATGATTTATGAAGTAGTCGACAACGCTATCGACGAGTCGCTCGCTGGTTATTGTGATTTAGTCCAGGTAATATTAAATAAAAACGGTTCAGTAACCGTGTCCGATAACGGGCGAGGTATACCAGTCGAAATTCATGAAGAGGAAGGAATATCGGCAGCTGAAGTTATTATGACACAGCTTCATGCCGGTGGTAAGTTTGATCAGAACTCCTATAAAGTTTCAGGTGGTCTACACGGTGTCGGTGTATCGGTGGTAAATGCTCTTTCTGAGTGGCTTGAGCTGCGTATATGGCGTAATAATAAGGAGTATTTAATTAGATTTAATAACGGTATAACGGAAGCTCCGCTTGCGGTTGTCAAAGAAAATATTGATAAAAAAGGTACAGAAGTTACTTTTTTCCCGTCTGTAGAAACATTTACTAATATAGAATTTGATTTCGGCACTATAGAGCATCGTCTTCGTGAGCTTGCTTTTTTAAATTCAGGCATAAAAATTTTATTAGTAGATAATCGCTTCGAAGAAGCTAAGGAAGCAGAGTTTTATTATACAGGTGGTATAGAAGCTTATGTGAAATATATAGATAGAGCGAAGCACGCTATCCACCCATGTATAATAGTCAATGTAGATAATGCTGAGTCCGGTATAAACCTTGAGCTTGCAATGCACTGGAATGATTCGTATTATGAAAATATTTTATGCTTTACTAATAATATTAGGCAGCGTGATGGCGGAACCCACCTTAGTGCTTTTAAATCAGCTATAACACGTGTTATTACTTCTTATCTTGATACTACGGGTCTTAATAAAAAAGTTAAAAATGACTTTAGTGGTGAAGATACTAGGGAAGGGTTATGTTGTGTACTTTCTGTTAAAGTGCCCGATCCTAAATTTTCCTCTCAGACAAAAGACAAACTAGTTAGTTCTGAGGTAAGACCTGTTGTTGAAAATATTGTTTATACAAAGGTTCTTGAGTGGTTTGAAGAGCATCCGGCGGAAGCAAGGGCAATTATATCTAAGATTATGGAAGCGGCGAATGCTCGTGAAGCTGCTAGAAAAGCAAGGGAGTTCACTAGAAGAAAATCAGCTTTAGAGATCTCGAACTTACCTGGTAAACTTGCAGATTGCCATGCAAAAGATCCTGCAATTTCAGAATTGTTTATAGTAGAGGGTGATTCGGCGGGTGGTACTGCAAAGCAGGGTAGGGACAGTAAGATTCAGGCTATATTACCTCTGCGTGGTAAAATTTTAAATGTTGAGCGAGCAAGATTTGATAAAATGCTTGGTTCTGATCAAATCGGTACGTTAATTACGGCTCTTGGAACCGGTGTTGATAACCAAGAATTTTCTCTTGAAAAGCTTAGATACCATAAAGTTATTATTATGACCGATGCCGATGTTGATGGCTCGCATATTAGAACTTTATTGCTCACGTTTTTCTATCGTAATATGCCGGAGCTAATAAATAAAGGGTATCTATATATAGCCCAGCCCCCACTTTATAAGGTAAAAAAAGGAGCAGCCGAGTTTTATTTAAAGAATGAGCAAGCTTTGCAAGATTATTTGATAAAATCAACTATCAATGATGCAACCTTAATTCTAGACGGTAAAGAGCAGTTAGTAGATGGTAATTTAGAAGAGCTCATTAATACAGTAGTTAAGTTTAACGGGTGTCTTGATCATGCTAGCAAAAAATTTAATCGTTCAATTACTGAAATTCTTGCGATTAATGACTTACTTAATAACAAAATATTTGAGGCTGAAAGTGATTTAAGGTGTAAAAAAGCTTTAGATGTTTTAAATAGCTTAGAAGAGTCGCCTGATAAAACTAATTGGGAAGTTTTAAAACATGAAAATAAAATAGAGTTTTTCCGTTTTAACAGAGGTTTAAAAGAAAGTAAAATATTGTTGAAAGAGCAGTTGGAATCATTTGAGTTTGTACAAATATCAAAGCTTGCTTTAACGATTTTTGATATATTTTGTAAGCAATTAAAGCTTATAGTGAAAAGTCAGGAATGTGATATTTTAACACCAAGTCAGTTGTTAAATACCATTATAGCATGTGGAAAAAAAGGTATAAATATTCAGCGTTTTAAAGGTCTCGGTGAGATGAATTCTAATCAGCTATGGGAAACTACTCTTGACCCCGAAAAAAGAACTTTGCTTCAGGTCAGAGTTGCAGAAGTCGATGAAGCAGAGGGCATTTTCTCTACTTTAATGGGTGATGTTGTCGAACCTCGTAGATTATTTATCCAAGCAAATGCTTTGAATGTTGTGAATTTAGATGTGTAGCTTTTTTGATATTATTCTTGTGATGAGCTTGCTGGATCAGTTATTCTATTGTCATCCGGCTGCAACTTGATCGCGGGATCCAGTCTTTTTAATTTTTTTCTGGATACTACTGTGCTCAAGCCACGGTATGACACCGAGCGTGCTTTCTAATCCATGCAACAATACTTCTAGTTAAGAATGACCTCAATATTTTTATAAAAATTTATGCAGAAATTAATTATTTATGGCGGTAAACCTCTCAGGGGTAGTATTAATATTAGTGGTGCTAAAAATGCCGTGCTCCCTATTATGGCTGCGTCTATTCTTACCGATAAACTGCACATTACTAATGTTCCAAAATTAACAGATGTTAGTACTATGAAAGGTTTGCTAAGAAGTCACGGAGCAGATATTGAAACAATAGAACACCAAGATGAGTTTGAACTTATAATTAATACTAGAAATATAAATAACTTTACCGCAGATTATGACATAGTTCGTAAAATGAGAGCATCGATTTGGGTGCTTGGTCCTTTGCTTACCAAATACGGTAAAGCAAAAGTATCCCTTCCAGGCGGGTGTGCTATTGGGGCAAGGCAAGTAGATCTACATATTGCAGTATTAAAAGCTATGGGGGCTATGATTGAAATTGAAGGTGGTTATATTAACGCTTCAAGTAAAGGACGTTTAAAAGGTACACATTTTATTTTTGATAAAGTTTCCGTCGGTGCTACGATTAATGCAATACTTGCAGCTGTTTTAGCAGAAGGTGAAACACTGCTTTTTAATTGTGGCCGAGAGCCGGAAATAGTTGATTTATGTAATTGCCTTATTAAAATGGGTGCTGATATTATAGGTGTCGGTACTAGTGAAATAACAATTAAAGGTAAAGATGCTTTAAATAAAGTGAGCTATAAAGTACTATCTGATCGTATTGAAGCCGGTACTTATATGTTGGCAGCAGCTATTACTAAAGGTGATGTAAAAATTTGTGGTATTGATTATCATATTATAGAAAATTTAGCTTTAAAACTCATTGAAACAGGTATAAAAGTTGTGCCTATCGATAATGGCGTACAGGTAATTTATGAAGGAAAGTTAAATGCAGTTAATTTAGAAACCAATCCATATCCTGGGTTTGCTACAGATTTACAAGCACAATTTATGAGTCTTATGACGCTTAGTAGTGGTGTTTCAATGATTACCGAGAATATTTTTGAAAACCGTTTTATGCATGTTCCTGAATTATGTAGAATGGGAGCAGATATATTGGTACGAGGTAATAAGGCTATTGTTCGAGGTGTAGAAATGTTAAAAGGAGCAGAGGTTATGGCAAGTGACCTTAGAGCTTCGGTATCACTAATCTTAGCAGGTCTTAGTACTAATAGCAAAACTGTATTACACCGAATATACCACTTAGATCGTGGATTCCAAGATTTAGAAAAAAAATTAAGTAATTGCGGTGCAGATATAAAAAGGGTATAATATACTTGATAAACTTCAAAAATTGGCGTTGTCCGTTCTACAAGAGCTACGGTATTTACACGCGCTCCGTTTCCTCGCTTTGTAAACTCCTAGCTCTTTTTGAAATGGATTTTCGTATACTCATTCCCTATTTATTTGTAGTATAATATTTTAAACGGAGAAGAATTATGGCAAGAGTTACGGCAGAAGATTGTAATAAAATCATACCAGATAGGTTTCGGCTTGTTGTCCTAGCAACAAGATATGCTAAATTATTAAATTATAAAGTAGAAACTAGTTACAGCAAAAAAGAAAAGCGTGATAAGCCTCCTGTTATCGCATTACGTAGAATTGCTGCTGGAAAAGTATCGGTAGCTCAGTTAGAACAAGACTTGATAAACAGTCTATGTACGAGAAATATAATAGAGCCGCTTGCTAATCAAGATGACTTGGAAGATGTAGAAGAAAAATTTGATTATTTACCTGAAGTTTATGTCGGGGAAGATTATTCTGATTTAGATGATCAAATCTTTATTGATGAGAACGGCGAATATGATGAAAGAGATAAGTAAATGCTTGTCGGTATCGGTACTGATATAGTACAAATTCCTAGAATTGAAAAAATATTGCATTTATATCCGCAACTTTTTGCTAAAAAAATTCTAACTTTAAAGGAATTAAAACAATTTGCTTTATTGGATAAAACAAACCGTGCTACTTTTGTAGCAAAGCATTTTGCTGCTAAAGAAGCTGTTAGTAAAGCCTTTGGAGTTGGTATAGGTCAAGGTATAAATTTTAAAGATATTACTATACTAAATGATGATTTAGGCAAGCCTATAGCAGAAGTTAGTTCAAACTATACGAAAAAATACTCTTTTTTAAATATTCACCTTTCTCTTTCTGATGATTATCCTGTATGTGTAGCATTTGCCGTAGTTGAAGGTGGTTATAATGTCATTCCAGTGTAAGCGGGTATTGTTATGTGCATCAGAAAACATATTTGATGTTATATCGTGGCTTGACCAAGGTATCCAAAAAACAATTTAAGGTACTAATGATTTTAGTATTTTGAACTAGATCCCTCGATCAAGTTAGCTAGGATAACCACTATAGGTTACTATATTCTCACTGTTGTTAGAATGACATTAACAATGTTTTCTGATCCAATACACCAAAGCCAGCTTTTTTTTGCAGGAATGATATTAAATGTAATTACTCTCCATCTTTGCTACCTGCTTTAGGTAACATGATTTTTAAATCGGCTTTAGCTTCTAAATCAGAAATATATTGCTTTAGTATTGCTGCAGCTAATATATTATCAATAGTTACTTTTGCGTCTTCTTTTGTTGGTATAGGTACAGGTTTTTTCTCAAGTACTTTGATAATATGCCAACCGAAATCAGTTTTTACAGGAGTTGAAACTTCATTTACTTTTAAAGCAAAAGCTTTCTTTTCAAATTCCGGTACTAACTGTCCAGGTTGATTTAGTATAATGTCACCAATAACGCCGCCATTTGAAGCTGAAGCTTTATCAAGAGATAACTCTTCTGCGAGCTTAGTAAAATTTCCACCTTTGCTTAATTTGGTTTTTATTTCATTAGCTTCTTTTTGGGATTTTACTAAAATATGAGCAACTTTTATTTGCTCTTTACCTTTAAGATTACCAACATATTTATTATACTCGTCATCGAACATCTTATCTGTAATGTTAGATTTTATGTAATTTGCTAGTAATTCTTGTTGAGCTAATTGATTTTTTGCATTTTCAAGTTTTTCTTGGAATTCTTTAGATGCAGTAATGTGTGACTTAGCAACTTCTTCTTTTAACAAAAGATTATTAACATAAATTTTTATTAATTTTTCTTGATCTTGCAGTGAAAAATCATCAAAACTTTTGATTGTTTCACCTGATTGAATATTAAGCTGTGGCTTAAATTCTTTCATAATTTGCGATTCTTTTACTTCACCACCTTTATAGGTAGCAACTACTTTGTCTTTATCAGCAAAAGCAATACTGGAAAGCATGCTAACTGATAAAAATATAACAGATAATTTTTTCATTTATGACTCGTAATTGTGTTAAACATAAGCTTAAATTTTATAAAAATAATATATAACCGTCAATAGCTATTTGAGAATATTTGATTTATTAATAATAATTTACAAATGTTTTGTAGTAAAAAACACCTTTCAATAAAATTATAACATTTGATAATTTTATAAAATATACCTATATTTAAGTACTAAAATACTAAAATTATAAGGATTTTAATGCTTTCTATATTAAAAAAACTTTTTGGTACAGCGAATGATCGTACTGTAAAAAAACTATTTTCCGAGATTACAAAGATTAACTCGCTTGAACCTGTTATACAAAAATTATCAGATGAGGAGTTGAAGAATAAAACTGTAGAGTTTAAAGAAAAGCTTAAAAACGGAGCAACGTTAGATGATATATTATATGAGGCTTTTGCAGTAGTTAGGGAATCAGCTAGAAGAGTTTGCGGTATGCGTCATTTTGATGTTCAGCTTATAGGGGGACTTATATTACATCAAGGCATGATTACCGAAATGCGTACCGGTGAGGGTAAAACATTAGTTGCAACGCTTCCTGCATATTTAAATGCTTTGACCGGAAAAGGAGTGCATGTTGTAACGGTTAATGATTATCTAGCAAGTCGTGATTCTGCCTCTATGGGTAAAATTTATAACTTTTTAGGTTTATCGGTTGGATGTATTGTTGCCGGTATGTCTGATGAGGCAAAACGAGCTGCCTATAATGCCGATATTACCCATGCAACAAATAATGAACTTGGCTTTGATTATTTAAGAGATAATATGAAGTATAGCATACAAGAGCGAGTACTTCGTCCTTTTAATTTTGCTATTATTGATGAAGTTGATTCGATCTTGATAGATGAAGCTAGAACGCCGCTTGTTATATCAGGTCCGGTTAATGATAATTCAGAATTATACACTAAAATTGATAAAATTGTACGGCAGCTTAAAGCAGGTGATTTTGAAAAAGATGAAAAATTAAAAACTATCCACTTAACGGAACTAGGTATTACACATATAGAATCGCTTTTAAGTAACGAAAATATTATAAAGCCTGATTCCGGTTTATATGATTTTGAGAATTTAACTTTAGTGCATTATATTAACCAAGCCTTAAGAGCTCATAATATGTTTAACGTGGATGTAGATTATTTAGTAAGAGACGGTCAAGTAATGATTATAGACGAGTTTACCGGTCGTGTGATGGAGGGACGTAGATATTCGGAAGGGTTACATCAAGCATTAGAAGCAAAAGAAAATGTGAAAATTCAAAATGAAAACCAAACTCTTGCATCCATTACTTTCCAAAACTATTTCCGTAATTATCCTAAATTATCAGGTATGACTGGTACAGCTATGACCGAAGCACCGGAACTAAAGGACATATATAATCTCGATGTAGTCGCAGTTCCAACCCATAACAAAGTAACAAGGGTTGATCTTGATGATGAGATTTACGGTAGTAAAAAAGAAAAATATGATGCTATCTTAAAACTGATTAAAGATTGTTACAATCGTGGCCAGCCTATACTTGTTGGTACGATAAGCATAGAAAAATCAGAAGAACTTTCAAGCGTTTTAAATAAAGAAAAAATTCCTCATAAAATATTAAATGCTAAATTTCATGAGCAGGAAGCTTTTATTATTGCTCAAGCAGGTAGGTTTAGGGCAGTAACGATTGCAACTAATATGGCAGGACGCGGTACTGATATTATGCTTGGTGGTAACCCTGAAATGTTAATAGAGCAGCTTGCTAAAGATCATAGTTATGAAGCTAAAATAGCTGAAATAAAAGCTCAAATTGCTGAAGAAAAGAAGAAAGTTATTGAAGCAGGCGGGTTATTTGTGATAGGTACGGAAAGGCATGAAAGCCGTAGGATAGATAATCAGCTAAGAGGAAGATCAGGACGACAAGGCGATCCAGGCAAAACTCAGTTTTTCTTATCGCTTGATGATGATTTAATGCGTATTTTTGCTTCAGAACGTATATCAGGGGTTCTTAGGACACTCGGATTAAAAGATGGAGAGGCTATCCACCATCCGATGATTAGTCGTTCACTTGAGAAAGCTCAACAAAAGGTCGAAGGTCATAATTACGAGATACGTAAAAATTTATTACGTTTCGATGATGTAATGAATGATCAACGTAAAATAATATATGAGCAACGTACCGAAATTATCAAATCTAAAGATAGTTATGATTTCTTAAATAGTACTACTGCAGAACTAGCCAAAAAGATAGTGCTAACTTTTATGCCGGCAGGATCTTACAGAGAAGATTGGGATATAGAAAATTTAAGTGTAGAATTACATCGTATCTTTTCTATAAAATTTGATCATAATTTAGTAAGTAAAAATGATGTAACGGAAGAAGAGATTACTAAATCCGTTATACAAATGGCTCATGATATATATAAGTCAAAAGAAGAATCGTACAGTAGTGAGTTAATGCATAATGCTGTAAAATATATTTTGCTAACTACGCTTGATCAAGTTTGGAAAGATCATTTATATAGCTTAGATCATTTAAGACAAGGTATATCTCTTAGAGCTTATGCACAACAAGATCCTCTTAGCGAGTATAAAAGAGAAGCATTTAATTTATTTGAGCAGATGCTTGATAATTTAAAAGAATTATTTATTCAAACAGTATATCACTTCCATATCGACTTAAAACACGTTCAAAAAGAAGATGTTTCGCTTGAGCATAAAAAATTCCAAAAAAATATGCAGGAAAGTAGAGAAGATCCGGCATTTAGTAAATATAATGCAGGAAGTAGCCTTGAGATAGACCTTAAACCTGTTGTATCACGCATTGACCCAAAAGACAGAAATCCTGAAGATCCTACCAGTTGGGGTAGGGTATCACGTAATGAGCTATGCCCATGTCGTTCAGGTAAGAAATATAAATATTGTCATGGTGCAAATGCATAGATGAAAACCACTTTACCTGAACGTTCTCTTAAAATTAGTGCTATACTTAATTTTATAGTGCAGCAAATTCTAGATATTGCATCAGATAAAATCACTATGATTATCTTGTATGGCTCTTTTACTAAATTTGAATTAATGGTAAATAGGTAGTTAGAAAAATAACGTTATTTTTACACTGAAAAAAAAGAAGGTATGCTTTTGTATAATAGCAGTGAATTTATTTTAAGCGGAGCTAAGGAGTTACCTTGGAGCGTGATAAAATAAATTGCTAAAGATTAATATGAAGAATGGTTTAATTTTGGGGCAGGATTTCTTATAGATTCTAAAAATAATTTAGGCAGAGCAAGAGTCCTTAGACATAGTACTTTTTATCTTTATCAAGCTATAGCAAGTGTTTACAGTACTATTTTATTAGTTTTCTCAAATTACAAATTGTATAAAAAAGTTAGGTAGTAGAGCAATATAATAGTGAACTATTGCAAGTATTTCCTAAGCAATCAATGCTGGAGCAAAAAGAATGTTTTAGATTACTTCAAAAAGGTTATGTTGATGCAAGATATTATAAACATAAATTACTAAAGAACAACTTTTATATTTAATTGATAGAGTAGAAAAGTTGAAAGAAATACCTGACAGAATCTGCTTGAAGCGAATTGGTCAATAATAAAGAACATTGTAAAATCTAGCTCATTTGTGGGCTTTGTTGTTAGGCTGTCACTGTCATTCCCGCCTACATAGGAATAACAATAAGATCTTTATCACCTTTAAGAAACACAAATTATAAATAAGTAGAATATGATAAAGGAACTATTAAACCGTAATTTAACTCTGTTGCTAAGGTCAAATAAAATAGTGAAAGATGTAGAGTCTTAAGTAAATCAATTTGGTTTTGAAAAGGTTTTAACAGATGCTTTCTCTCTTGATAGAGTGGATGTAGTAAATGGTTTAAATAAATTACGGGCAGTATCTACTACTGAATTATTTTTGGCATCTGCAAATAATGTCATAAAAGTTGCTAAATGGTTAGTTGAAGAAAAAACAGGTGTTAATATGTATAGTGATATGTTTAGGTGCACTCCTTTAAATTCAGTTGCACGTAGTGGATATTATAAAGTAGTGAAATATCTAATATCAAAACAGGAGCTGCAGTAAAACGGTAACGAGGGAGAGTATTACGTGTTGTTAGGATCAGATCACCTTTTTATATGAAGTTGTAAGCGGTAAATACTTGAATGTAGTAAAACTATTACTTGAGACAGGAGCTGCAAGTTGATCAGAGCAAATCCGGAGTAACACCTTGACATGTGGTTGCTAAAAACATTCGGTGTATTTCTGAAAATATTCAAGATGATGAAATATATAAGCTGTTATTATCATGTGGTACTGATATCAGTGCAAAAGTAGAATTTAGAGGAGTGTGGTTTAGTATATATGAATATGATGGAAAAATGGTATCAAAAATAGCAGAATTTAAAATAGCATTAGTTAGTGGTGAAAGTAAAATAATAACATAAATCATTAAGATATTTTAAATGTCTTAAAATATATTTATAAACACGGTAGTTATTGACAAATTTAGGAAAAAGTTTTATATTCTTCACAAGTTTAAGAAAAAGTTAATAGTGTATGTCTAAAGCTAAAGCAAAAACTGCGTCCAAAAATAACCCGACTTCTAGGGAACAAGCTAAAGAATATTTTCATAACGGTCAGAAAATCAAGCCGGTAAAGCTTATTGCTGCTCAAAATTCTTTTTTAGCTGCCGAATATGAATCTTCTGGAGATTTAGTTGTAGGAATTAACGGTCAACCGTTACCTTGGGGACTTGTTAAAAGTTTATCTTAATATTTTTATTGTCTAAATCTCACAACAAATAATTGGGGATGTAGCTCAGGGGTAGAGCATCTGCTTTGCACGCAGAGGGTCAAGGGTTCGATTCCCTTCATCTCCACCAAATATCTTTATGCTTCTCAGCATTGCAAATAAACTAATTTTTCAAATTAAGTAATTTTTTATTTATAGCTAAATATTTTACCATTAATTTTGATGTTATAAACAAACATAATATTTCAGATGTTTTGAATAGCACATTCAAAAAAGTATAAGGATCAACCTTTGAGAGTCTCAACAACAATTAAAACGAGAACAATTTGTAATACTGGAAGATGCAAATTTTTATTATATCTTTATAAAACGAAATAAAAATAATATCGATGCACTTATAAATAAAGCTTTAGAACAAATCGAAGAGAAGAATTCTACCACGTTAAAAGGAATATTTATTAATATCACGCTTTGCTTCAGCTGCAGGCAAAAAAGTTAGTGAATTTTATACTCCTGCTGCCGTATCAACTTTGCTTACAAAGCTTAATGCTTTGGAGGTCTCTAGCAATACAATTTGTGATTGGGCTTGTGGTTTTGGTTTGTGTTTAATGAGAGCAGCTAAAGAAGTAGAGGACCATAATTATGCACTTTATGGTCAAGAAATGATTAATACAATATGTGCATTAGCACAGATAAATATGTTTTTGCATGTGGAAGGCCAGGCACATATTCATTGGGGGGTGATCCACTAAATCATCCGGTGTTACTTGAAAATGATACGCTTATGGATTTTGATATAGTTGTTGCGAGTCCGCTTTTGAGTTTAGAAAAATTGGGGTTGGGCATGAAAAATGCAGCTAACGATGAGTATAATCGTTTTAAATGTGGTACCCATCCTAAAGCTATATTTCTCATATGATTGAAAACTACTAAGCTGCGTAGTAGATGTGCTACTATAGTAGTAGTACCACGGTGTATTATTTTGTGGAGGAACAGAAGGTTTAAAATTCGCCAAAGTTTAAGCGAAGAAAACTTAATAGATGCACTAATAGGCTTACCTGCTAATCTTTGTTAATTTAACTAATATTCTAGTTACTATTTAGTATTTGATCACTTAAGAGAAGCAAAAGGGAAAAGTAAACAACAAAAGAAGGTATTATTTATCGATTATAGTGGATTTTTTGAAGCAGGTAAAGGGCAGAATTTTTAGAAGATGAGCATATTTATTAATAAAATTGTTGATAAAAAATGGAAAAACTATTGAAAAATATTCTCATCTAGCAAGTATCGAAGAAATGCGTAGGAATAAATATAATTTAAATATTCCCCGGTATACGGTATATTGATACATATGAGGAGGAAGAAATTGATGTTACAGAACTGCAACAAGAAATGCAACAACTTCAAAAAGGGTTAGTAAATATACGACCCCAGATGGATACTCATCTAAAAGATTTTGAGATTAATGTATAAGTAATTAGAAGTGGAAACAATGTATAAAGATTGAAAAACTTTGTTATTATTGTATTATAGGGAAAAATTTTTATGGTGCAAATAAATTATGATCCTTTAATACCAAGTTACGTATTACCGATATTGATGAACAAGGTAATTAAATCGTTCATAATGCTAAGAGTATCAATCTTGCAGATGTAAAAAATTATTCTTTAGAAAAATGAGATGTTATTTTTGCACATACAGGCAATACTGTAGGAAAACATATTTACATAGATCGAATGAAGATATAGTATATGCAAGTTACTTCATTCGTTTTTGTTCAAATCAAAAATTATTCTAATTTAATGATAGTTTTGAAATATTTTAAAACAAACAGTACCGTTTCTATTTTCGGCACACTATATGATGTTATCGGAAATATAATAAAAGATTCAAATATACCAACTTTTATAGACTTTAATACTACCGAGGATTGTATTATTAATGCTAACTTTGAAGCTAATTTAAGAAACTTTACCATATGCTTTAGGGCCAACTGTACATACCTGTTGGATTTATAATGTTCAATAAAGCAGAATCAAATATGCTGTCCAGTGATTCGTCAATTGCCTGAACATTTTTATCATTTACTAAAGATGGAGCAGTAACAATTTATAGTGTACTTTTCGCTATAGTAGCTATTTTAAAATTATAGAACATCAATAATATAATAAATTTAATCCTGATAAAGATATTTATGAAAAATATAGTACTACTATTTTAGGCTCTACATAAATTAATTATAGTATATTAAAAAATAATAACCTATAGTGAATGTCATTTAAAAACTTAACCTAATTTATGCTTAAAATACCTGTAAATAATATTATCGTATTCATATACCTAATATCTATTCTACTCATTGGTATATATTACCGAGCTAAAGATAGTAGTTTTAAGAACTATGCAAATGTTGAAAGCAAAGTACGAAATAGTAAACTATTACTAATAGCTACAATATTTGCAAGTTCTGTCGGAGGTGCTACCACCTTCGGCATTATGGAAAAGGTTTTTTTGGGGTATGCATATTATGCTTATGCTCTTATACTTACAATACCGATAGACATATTAATTGCAATCTATATAGTTCCTTTAATTACCAAACATTACGGAGCCGAAAGCATTGGCGATATCCTGAGCACATATTATGGTACTATAGGTCGTTTTATCGGAGGTGTTAGTTCAGTTATTGTTTCAGTAGGGTTTTTAGCTGCTCAAATAAGCGTAAGCGGCTATATTTTTCAATATATCTTAGACATAAATTATGTGAGCGGGGTAATTTTAAGCTATAGTATAGTACTTATATATACTACAATCGGCGGTTTACAATCTATTGTTTCTACTAATTTAGTACAATTTTTGGCAATGATAATTGCTATACCGACTATAACTTTTATCAGTTTAAATAAAATTGGTTTTATAGATTTTATTAATAACTTCCATACAGAAAATGCAAATTTTGATCAGAGCAACTTACTGTCGTATACGATTACGGCAGCTTTAAGCTTTAGCGTCATGAATCTATACCCTACATTTATCCAAAGAGCTTTAATTAATAAAAATCCAACACAAACGACTAAAGCAATATATGCAAAATCCGCTATATATTTATTCTTTTTAATTTGCATCACTTTAAACGGTTTAATTGCTTATAAGCTTTATCCAACCCAACCTTCAAATTTAGTATTACCTTATTTAATCAACAAAATCATCCCACCTTTAATGCAAGGGATAGTAATGAGTGGCCTCTTAGCTGCCGTTATGTCTACTGCCGATTCTGATTTAAACGTTACTTCTATAGCTCTTGTTAAAGACATAATTAACCTTATACTTAAAGTCAAAAATCAGCAGAAGTTATTATTAATTGCCCGAATTATTAACATAATAATAGGAAGTCTTGCGATAATTGTAGCCTTAAAATTTAGTAATGTAATTGACTTAGTAGTGTTCTTCACGGGTTTTTGGGGGCCTGTAATATTAGTGCCATTAATAACAACACTTTTTGGTATCAGAGTATCTGAAAAAATAATGGTCTTATCGTCACTTGGCGGAGCAGCTACTTTCTTAATATGGGAATATTATTCTTTATATCTAAAATATTTTAACCTCAAAGGAGTATTTGTAGGAACAATGACTAGTCTGATAATATTTATTTTAGGGCGGTATTATTCTAATGTTGTTGTGAGAAAAGATTAATAATTAAATTATGAGGATTTTATTGTTTAGACAAAATAGTATCATTTAAGAAGAATAAGGAGAAGATAAATTAATAGCTATTCCCATTAAAAGAGAGGGTGGTGTTATAAGATTTGGATACCGTACAATTTATCAAGTGTGATATATCATTTCTGTGAAAGTGGCTAAAAGAAGTAAAGCAATTTAAACTTTTTAGTTTTAGAAACTAATAGCACCTTATACATTGTGATTACTGGATTCCCGCTTTTGCAGGAATGATATTAACCGTTTTGCAGAACCATACAACTATAAATATTATTTTATAACTTTACCATAATTGTGAGTTATATATACTTTTCTATGTGACACTGATATCTAAGCAAATTATTGCTATTATGTACATAATGTGGTACACTTAAAGCTACAACTTTTTTTAGGGAGCCTATACACGAGTTCGTAAGCGCAAGCTAAATTAATATCATACAAGGACTAAGAAGGGATACAAAAATTATAAAAATACTTTTAACAAGTGGGGACATGATGAGTAAGTCTTTATTAAGACTGATGCAACGTTCTAAAAATCATCTCGGCAAGTGATTTACTAATTCCATGTACTTTAACAAGCTCATCTATGGTTGCGTCGCATACTGCTTTGTATGAACCGAAATAATGCAGTAATGATTTTTTACGAGTCTTACCTATACCCTTTATGTTATCAAGACTTGATAATTTGATGGTACGCGATCTACCTAGTCTATGATTCTTTATGGCAAAACTATGAGCTGCATCTCGTAAGATTTGCAAATATTTCATAACCGGTAAATTCTTATCTAGAGTAAATACTTCCTTACCTACCATATGGAATTGCTCAAGACCGGCATTTCTATCAGGACCTTTTGACATACAAACAAAAGGAATGTTCATTTTAAATTTATCCATTACCTCTTTAACAATGCCTACATGTCCCCTACCACCGTCTATAATCATTAAGCTTGGCAATTTATACGGCTCTTGTTTTAATCTTGTAAGTCTCCTTGTTAGGACTTGTCTGAACATATCATAATCATCACCCACCGTAGTATTATATGTACCATTGGTGTCATACTGTTGCTTGACCACAGGATCTAGATTGTTTGTTAATGTACTAAATCCTGTGATCGAGTCGTGGGATGACAATGAGAAAACACGATATTCTTTTTTATCAAAACCTGACTTACCGGCAACTACCATAACTCCAACCGCAAACTTACCTTGAATATGACTATTATCGTAAATTTCTATTCTTTCAGGAATCTCAGAAAGATCAAATAACTCTTTAATTTCAAGCATAATCTCTTGATTTTTTGCAAATTTCTTCAAATATTGCTCAAGCGAAAACAAAGCATTTGTTGTGGCGTTCTGAACTAGTTTGGCTTTACCTCCACTAATAGGTAGTATAATGTTGAGTTTAGTAATATTATTGATTTTCTTAATTGCTTCTATAACATCCTCTTTATCCTCTACCTCATTATTAATAATAATTTCCGATGGTAGTTGTTGTTTTTGATAAAATTGCAATAAAAAATATTTTAGTATTGCCTCTTTAGTGTTATTTCCCATGGCAGTAGGAAAATAAGGAATAGTACCACATGCTTGTCCTGCCCTATATAAACACACTTCTACACAATAATGTCCGTTCTTTTCTACAATAGCCATTATATCTGCGTCTTTAACAATATCCGAGATACCTGCTTTAAGCTGCACATAACTAAGTGCTTTAATACGATCTCTAATTTCTGCCGCCTCTTCAAAATACATATGACTGCTTAGCTCTTCCATCTTTTTAGATAGGTTCTCTTGGAGTTCTTTAGTGTGACCTTGTAAGAAAGCTGTAACCTGTATTACTAGCTCTGCATAATCTTTTTTATTTATCTTACTGATACAAGGAGCATAACAACGTTTTATTTCATATTGTAAGCAAGGGCGATTACGTGAATTAAAGTAATTATCCGTGCAGGAACGTAATTTAAAAATTTTTTGTAGTTCGGTCAAAGTAGTATTAACTGCCGTAGCCGAGGCAAAAGGACCAAAAAACTTACCATCACTTAGAGTTCGAGTTCTACCACGATATTTTAACAATTGTGGAAAATCATGATCTAAACGTAACTTAATAAAAGGAAAAGACTTGTCGTCCTTAAGAAGAATATTAAATTTTGGCTGAAATTTTTTGATTAACTGTGCTTCTAAAAGCAGTGCCTCAACTTCGGAACTAGTGACACTATATTCTAAAAAGCAAGTATTTGCAATCATCCGAAGTGTCTTATTATCTAAATCTAGTTTAATATAATTAGTAAGACGCTTTTTTAAATTTTTAGCTTTACCGACATAGATAACTTGCTTATTAACATCAAACATCTGGTAAACCCCTGCACATTCAGGAGCATCTACAAGTTTAGATTTAATTAATTCACTTCCGGTAGCATCTGAGGTCATATGTATGGTTTTCCGATGTCATTCCCACGTAGGCGGGAATGACATTACATTATTTGTCAAGCCATGTAATGGATGTTTCTTCTAATTCCCCGCTGTATTATATGGATTGTCATTTGCTACTTTAACATCCACTGTT
Organism: Rickettsia canadensis str. McKiel; assembly: GCF_000014345.1. Classification (NCBI taxonomy): domain Bacteria; kingdom Pseudomonadati; phylum Pseudomonadota; class Alphaproteobacteria; order Rickettsiales; family Rickettsiaceae; genus Rickettsia; species Rickettsia canadensis. The sequence continues at coordinate 451,406 of NC_009879.1, forward strand.
TTTCGTGTATTGTCATCAAAGAAAAAAGTTATTTTAAAACTACTTCCTACATTTAAAGGTCCTTTTAAATCATAAAGCATAATATGCATACCACCGGGCTTAAAATCAACTTTAATATTATCAGCAATTAAAAACGGGTAATCTACTTTTACCATCTTACTAACACCACTCTCATCAGTGATTGTTTGATGAAGTTCTATTTTATTTGCGATATCTGAAGATATATTCACTAAATTATAACTACTACTTCTACTATTTACTAATGTAAAATACATAGCAGAGTTGCTAACTTTACCTTGTACATCCGTTGTAGGTCTTGCCCAAGGTTGTACAAAGTGAACGGCTAACGCTGCAGGTAATAGATTATTGGACTCATCAGAAGAAGCATTTGTAGAATAATGATTTTGAGCTGTTTGGTTCTCAGCATAGCTTACTGCACAAATTAAAGTTATTAAACTAATTAACAATGTTTTGAGCATAATAAAATACCTTTAATAAATTAAAATAAAACATTAGCATATATTATATTAAATATAAATCTAGTTTTTTAAAAGATATTTTGTATACTTCTTGCTGTAGCCTCTCTATAGTATAACTAACTGTGATTCTTGGCATTTGTAGAGTATAATGATCTAAAAGATCTATTAATATGTTTTTTGTCTTTTTTGCCTGCTTCACGTAGCATCCAACCTACTGCTTGATGCATTAAATTATGTTTATCGTTTAGGAGTAATGTTGCTATTTCAAAACTAAGTAGCAACTATAGCTATGAGTCTTTTCCAAAGAATTCCCGATTTTGTTAATGTAAAACGATCATCCTTTTATTTATCCAATAAATAAGCTCCGATTATATTATGGGCTGAAGCATCTACTAAATTCGAATTATTTACGTGTTTTATATTGTTTAAGTAAAAATTATAAAAAATTCTTTATATTGTGCTTTCTGATACTGCATAATTAAAATCACTAAAAATCTTTCTTCATTAAATGCTGAAGTAATACGCCGACTTGAATCATATCATGCTAAATAATAAATAATAACTTTAGCTACCTTATGTAAAGTTGACATGGTAATCCTAAAAAACGATTATGCTCTCCATACTCTCATTCCCTAGTTTTAAAGAATTAAAGAACAGTGTTCTACGTTCTACAGAAATAGTAGCTGAGCTAAGCAAAATATTTCTAATTTGTTGTAAATGTTCTCTCATGTTCAATAAGCCATTTTTTACGATCTAGCCCTGAACTGTAACAGCCAAGCTCTCCATTATTATTGATGATGCGGTGACACGGAATAATTATAGCGCATTTATTTGCCCCATTAGCATTTGCCACGGCTCTATAAGATCTTTCCCTACCTATTATTTTAGCTTGATCAAAGTAACTTCTTGTTTCACCGTAAGGTACATTCATTAGCTCTTGCCATACTAATTTTTGAAATTCGCTTCCTAAAAGATATATAGGTGTATCAAATTTTTTCAAAGTACCGGTAAAATAAGATTTAAGCTCCTCTTTGATTGATAAAATCGGTTTAGTGCGATCTTCAGTAATAGCTGATTTTGTTTTAATCTTAAGTCTTTTAATTTTATACTCTAATCCTTTACTTTCAGCAAAATCGAGCAAATAAAGTCTCTCTTCGTCACTAATTGTCAGCATGGAACCAATCGGAGTATCAAGCCAAGCTGATTTTAAAACATTATTAATTTTTATATCCATATTATAGACGGTACAAACAAATTAAAATTACATTATAGTCATATTCAACAAGAAATACAAAAAGCCTCAAATAACCTATTATTTTTTATATGCTTTCTTATGAACTAGATACTCTAGATAATAATTTATTAAAACAAAATGTAAAAGCTTATCTACAAGAGCAGAATTATGCTCCAGTGGCAATACTGATAATTACTATAAAATTGTAATAATTGCCTAATATTTCTAGATATTATATAAATGTTGATAGCTTACAAATTCTACGTTATTGCAAAGAAAATTAGACATTGTCGGTATTATTTTTATTACTTAATAATCAATAGCACATTACAAAAGTAAATTGGCTATTTGTGTTATTTAAACCAAATCATTTAGCTTTATGCTTTTTGGTAATATCAACTCAGCTTTCCAAAACATCACTTAAATTTTCAGTATTGAAATTAATTACTATTTCTTTTTTAACAACATCAAAATAATAATTATCAAGTGAATTTCTAATTGAAAATTTTAAATGAACAATTATTTTTTTCTTAATAATCTCATAAGAGTGTTAAGAGCAATTTTAACAGTTGTTTCATGCTGATTTTGATCTATTTGTTCCTGTAAGAAGTTAAATGATTTTCTATAAAAAGCTATTATTGTTTTGTTGTTGCCTCACTCACTCGGCACATCATGTTTAAATTCAGATCTTATTTTTTGAACTCTATTTAAAAGCTCACTATCCGATAAACGTTTATTATGATGCTGTATTTTGTATTATTGTGTTATTTACTAAGGGTAGAAAATTTTTGATAAAGGCAGGATCAATATTGATATAATCCTTAATAGTATCTTGTATTTGATTAGCCGTATCCACTACTGTGATGTCTGTTCTTTTAATACATTCCGAAAATAAAATGCTTATCACGCAACTATTTTTTTATTTGGTTTTTCTTTATAAAGCTTTTAGATCTCTTTGAGATTAGTAAATCTTTTTAATTCATTATGTAGTTCTTTTGAAGAAACTTCAGATAATTTAAAAAATTTATTAGAGTTAGAGGCTATAGACATCAGATTTTTAAATTTATTCAACAAGAAATAAAAGTTATTGCGTTATAGCTTCATCGGCTAAATAAATATTTTTCATTTCTTGTAATAATGGAAAAAGTTCTTTTAACTTATCATCTATAAAAAATATAGCTTCTTCTCAATCTTCTTTATCTAATAGTAATCATGTTAAAATATTTATCAAGCAATGATTCATCTTAAAGATATTGCTGAATAATACGCCCCTCATAAAATAACGGTACGATCATATTATCTTTTAATATAGCTTTTATAGTATATTTATGAATTGATTTACCAAAATTTCTAAATGTATGTTTTTGGTCTTTTAAAATCGGTGTACCGGTAAATGCTATATAAGCGTTAGGCAAAATAGTTCGCATTTTATCTGCTAAGTCACCGTATTGAATACGATAACCTTCGTAAATAAGAGCAAAAATATTATCATTGGAATCTTGACAATTATCTTTAAAAACTATTTTTAATTTATTAAACCGTAGTTATAATAGATACATCACCTCTAATTAATTTAATTAGTTCTGCTGATGTAGTTGCAAGTTTAGGTTCAAGTCCGCAAGCTTTAAAAGTATTTTCAATTTGTCCGTCAGGTTTAATTCTATCGGTTATAATTATGATACGCGTATTAGCAAGATTAGTCGATTTTAGGAGAAATTAGGCAATTATTACCATTTTTAAAGATATGCCTGTACCTTACTATATTATACTTACCTCCCTTTGCTAAGCTTATGCTCTTCACGTGTGTTGTACTATCCTTTTTATAGCTATATGTGTGGTAACAAATTGATGATGATGGGCTATCTTTCTTACATCATTATTCAAAAACACAAAAACGTGTATCAAAATAATTTCTACAAGTAGTAAAAGCACCAGAATAAAGAATATTTTTGAGCTTTTCAGTTAACGACTTGTTCATTAGATTATGTATATAATATATTGATATTTTGTTTTTTTAAAAGCTTAAGCTCTTTTTTGTATGTTTCTAACTCATTACGTCAAGCTATTAAGATAATTTGAACACAGCTTTGCTGTTCAAGCAAAGGTATATTACTGCATTATCCTAAACACGTAAAATGCTAGCTATTTTTTGTTGTTCTAGTAAAGGAGAAACTAAAATAGATAAATTTGAGAATATTCTGCAGCATTTATATTGTGTAATGCTCCTTCTCATAAAATTTTTTAACCCAAGCTTTATATTTATTAGATTGAGTGAACAAAAAAAGATATTCCGCATAAAACTTATTTTGTGTCCGTCTTTATATTATAGAGTTAATAGTATGTTTTAGTTTCTTCCAGACATTATTCTCATTAAAATTCTCGCCCAATGATGAATTCGATAATTTGTGTTTTGGTGTCGTCACATTCCTCAAAATCTACAAGGGTATTAAGTAGTATTATCTTTCATAAATGCATGATAGGGTACAGAAAAGTAAAAAGTTTTGTTATTAAACAAATAAGGCACAGGAAAATTAGGTTTGATAACTTCCTAATAATGATCTCAGTAAAGTAGCTATACATTCAAATTGCAGCATAATTAACCTTTATTTATGTTAAAAATAATCATTAACATAATAAATCAATTTTTTTAAAAATGATCTAATTAATCTTGATTATATTAAAATTGTTAAAATCCTTAATTTTTTATATATCAAGCTTTAATCGTATGTACTGAATGTGAGTATCACAAGTTAGTAAGTTTAAACCTTCTACTATTGCTTGGGCTATTTAATAATCTATCAAACGGGCCTTGTGATATAACAGCAAGTTTTATAAGTGATATGAACTGTAGAAATCGGTAATTTTTGAAATTTATTAAACTCTTTGAAATTTATTAAACTCAATGGCTTTTTTAGGTCATTTGGAGCTTCTAGCTTTTCTAAAGATTTTTTAATAGTAATCTTCTATGTGTTTAAACTGCTTACAAAAATTATATTATCAGAATTAGCTATAGTTGCTTACTATTTTATATGGTAGGGTTTTATCATTATTTGTCACTGCAATAAAATATATGTATCTAAGTATAAATGACTTTTTGCATTGTAAATGTTCACTACTTGCATTTTAAACGTTTAAATTTTTAACTGATTTAAACTAGCTTAGTTAAGTTAAGTTTAAAACATATATCAATATTTTAAATGTTAAGTTATTAAAACCCTTGACTCTGTTATGTTCCTATAATATCCTATAATTTTCCATTAAATCCCAAATTAACCCAAACTATACCAATGAATGTATTTTTATCGAAGTATGTAAATGGTGTTGATAAAAAGAGTAGGGTTTCGGTGCCAGCGAATTACCGTGCGGTACTAGGGCAAGAATTATTTAACGGTGTAATTGCTTATCCATCGATTAGGAATAAATGTATAGAGGCGTGTGGTATTTCACATATCGAAAAATTAAGGCAGATGATTGAAACACTTGATCCTTATTCTGAGGAACGTGATGCATTTGAGACCATAATATTTGGGGAAGCCTTGCAACTTTCGTTTGATAGTGAGGGAAGAGTGATGTTGCCGCAGTCTTTAATGCAGCATGCGGGGATCGAAGAGCAAGCATGTTTTGTAGGTAAGGGAGTGATTTTTGAGATTTGGCAGCCACAGAATTTTGAGAAATATTTAAATTCTGCTCAAAAAATTGCTTATGAAAAGCGCTTAACTCTAAGGAATGCGAATTAATGCAGCAATCTCACATACCGGTAATGCTAAATGAAATGCTAGCAAATTTAGCTCCACAAGATGGTAAGTCTTATTTAGATTGTACGTTTGGAGCAGGAGGGTATAGCAAAGCAATATTAGAAAGCTGTAACTGTTATGTCACAGCTTTAGATCGCGACCCGAATGTGATTAAAAGAGCCGAAAGAATTAAACAAAATTACAGTACGAGGTTTGATTTTATAGAAACGAATTTTGCCGATAGTTTTGCAAAGCTTAAGGAAAAAAAATTTGATGGGATAGTTCTAGACTTAGGTGTTTCATCAATGCAGTTAGATATAGCAGATAGAGGATTTTCATTTTTACATGACAGCCCCTTGGATATGCGTATGAGTGGACAAGGTTTAAGTGCAGAGGAATTTATAAATACTGTAGAAGAAAAGGAGCTTGCTGACATAATTTATAAGTATGGCGATGAAAGTTTTTCACGAAGAATTGCTAAGAGAATCGTAGAATATAGAAAAACTGCCAGAATTAATAGTACAGGCAAGTTAGCCGAGATTGTTAGGAATAGTATAGGATTTCGAAAAGGCAAAATTGATCCTGCAACTAAAACCTTTCAAGCTATTAGGATTTATATTAACGATGAACTTAGAGAATTAGAAAGATTTTTGGCCAATGTGCAGAATATATTAAATAAAGACGGACGTTTAGTTATTGTTTCTTTTCACTCTTTAGAAGACAGAATAGTTAAGCATTTCTTTAAAGAAAATTCGGAAAAGCCGGTAGCAAGATCGAAATATTCTAAAGACAATCCAGTAATTGATCCGAATAAATGGCTTAAGATTATTACTAACAAGGCGGAAGCACCGTCAGATAAAGAAGTAGAATTGAATGTTAGAGCGAGATCGGCAAAGCTTCGGGCAGCAAAAGCGATATATGAGTATTAGTTATGAGTATAAGAAAATTCCATTATTTAACATTATTGATAACAATTATAGCAGTATGTAGTTTGTTTAGCATAAAGGAGCGGGTCTCAACTCTTGATTATCAATTAAATAGCGTTATAAAACAGATCAATAGTGAGAATAATAATATTCATATTTTAAAAGCAGAGCAAGCTTATCTACTTTCGCCTGGTAGACTAAAAAAGCTTGTAGCGGCTTATTTAACATTAGAAACAGTTAAATCTTATCAAATGATAAAAGACCCGTTGCTACCTACCACTAACCAAAATATTAAATTTGCTTATAATATTAGTATTCCTAAGGACAGTAAATGGCGTTACAGAAGAATTACGAATAATAAGTATATACAGACTGTTTCAAGTAAGGTTAAGTGATTGTCATACCGCAACTTGTTAGCGGTATCCAAAAAATTAATGTTTATATATTAGATATCGCGATTAAGTCGCGGGATGACAACTTATTTTATGAAACATATTTTAGAAAAATGGAAACCTGCAATTAAAAGTCTGATAATTTGGAATGTTTGTAGTAAAAATATAAAAATCCGATTATTAATTGTTATTTGTGGCTTTTCTTTTCTTTTTTGTACTTTATCTTATAGGTTAATAATCGTTGCTACGAATGTTTACGATAAAAACCTCAATGCTGTAAAAAAAAATAATCAATTTAGAAAAGAAATAGTTGATCGAAACGGTAATTTATTAGCAGTTAACCTACCTTCTGCGTCATTATTTGCTAATCCACAAATAGTACTTGATCCTGAAACTTCTGTAAAAAAGCTAGCGGAAATTTTACCTGATATTAATAAAGCTAAATTACTTGCGGAACTTAAGTCAAATAAAAGCTTTATATGGGTTAAAAGAGATTTATTACCTAGTCAGCAAGAAAAAATAACTAGTCTTGGGTTACTTGGTTTTGATTTTGAAGAAGAGCAGAAACGAATTTATATCTTTTCTAATTTATTGTCACATGTTATCGGTTATGTAGGTAGAGATTTGGTTGGGCTTAGTGGCTTAGAACTTGCTTATGATAAGTATTTAACTAATTCCGATCATGCATTAAATGAACCCGGGAACTGGAAAGAGCCGCTTAAATTATCGATTGATATAAGACTGCAAAGTATTTTAAGTGAGGAGATTGATAAAACTTTAAAACAATTTAATGCTATAGGAGCAGTAGGAATTATTGCCGATCCAAATAACGGTGAGATTTTAGCATTAGTAAATAAGCCTGATTTTGATCCTCATCATCCTAATTTAGCAAGACCGGAAGAGTTGTTTAATATAGCAAGTCTTGGCCTTTACGAAATGGGTTCAGTGTTTAAGGCATTAACTATGGCAGTTGGTTTTGATACCGGTGCAATAAATATGAATGATGCTTATGACATTAGTTATATGAAAGTAGGAGGATTCCAGCTTAAGGATTATACGCCAAGACAAGGGTGGCATAGTGTACCTGAGATTTTTCTATATTCTTCAAATATTGGTACAAGTCAAATTATGCTTGAAATTGGCAAAAGCAATTTTAAAAAATACCTAAAAAAATTAGGTTTATTAGATCAGTTACAAATAGAATTGCCGGAACGGGGTACGCCATTATTTCCTTCCGAAAAAAGATGGAATGAGTTAACTAGTGTTACTATGTCGTATGGCTACGGCATTTCGATTAGCCCTTTGCATTTTGTTAGAGCAATGTTACCGGTTGTTAACGGCGGTACTTTATATGATCTTACTTTATTAAAAAGAAAGGATGAAAAAGTAATAGGTAGAAGAGTTTTTAGTGAACATACCTCGACCCAAATGAAGAAATTATTTAGATCGGTAGTAAAAGAAGGTAACGGCAAAAGAGCAGAAGTGAAAGGTTATCTTGTTGGAGGTAAGACAGGTACGGCAGAAAAACTTTCACAAGGTGCAGGAGGTAAAAAGAAATATCTAAAAAATAGTAGAGCTTCATCGTTTTTAGGTGTACTACCGGTATCTAATCCACAATATGTTATTTTCATCAGGTTTGATGAACCAAAGCCTACTAAAGAAAGCTTTGGCTTTGCAACGGCAAGCTGGACGGCTGCCCCAACCGCCGGTAGAGTTTTTGAACGTATGATATCTTTATATGGTTTAGAACCGATAGAACACAATGAAGAGGAAAGTTGACAATTAATCTTTTTTCTAAGCTAATAAGGAGTTTTTTATGTCAAAAAATGAAAATATAACGAATAAAAACCTAATCATACTACTTACTATCCCTATTACACCCTATCAGGCGTCTTCAGTCTTTTGATCCCACATTAAAAAGAAAAACACAACAACCGTTTTTCTATATAAGTTTCGATGAATAAGAAGAATTAGAGCTTAGCGGTAATGATAAAAGCACTAACCCTAGTTGTTGTGAGTTATTATAGAGTCTATTAATTGTTTTAAACTGTACAAAAGAGAAAATTAATTTATATTTTGTACAAGGTGGATATGATTGTTAGGTGGATCAGCTTTCTTGTTGTCATCCTGTGATCAAGTCATAGGATAGGATGACAACCTAATTGCCAATCAAGCGGCAGCATGACAAACTATATATAAAAACTATTTATGTTAAAAATAAAACAAGAAATATATAAAAATAGCTTACAAATAATATTAAAATTGCTGTTTGCTTTATTATGTTTGTTAATCATATTATTTCCGTTGGTAAGTTATAAAATAAATATTCAAAGCAGAATTTTTCCAGCGATAGAAATTATATTTATTTATTATTTTATGTCATTATATTCCTTAAATGTTTTTAGAATATTTTTGCTCGGTCTATTAATAGATCAAATAAGTGGGATACCTATCGGTACAAATTCGTTAGTTTTTTTATTGGCATATGTGATTTATAAAGTATCTTCGAAATATTTTGTAACTAAAAACTATTTTATACATTTCATTATTTTTTGCGTTTATTGTTTATTTATATTGAATTTTAAATATTTACTAGTAATAATCAAAAGGTTAGAAGCAGATGGATATTTAATACTTTTCTTGCAATTTTGTACAACTATATTTTCTTATAATTTAGTTTATCTTATACTTGACTCTCCTATGAATTACTTTAAAAAGTATGCTAAATAAAAAAATACTACATGGTGAGTTAATTTCACGAAGGGCCTTTATAATTGGAGTAGGTAAACTCGGATTTTTATCTTTGCTTGGAATAAGAATGTTTTATTTACAGCTTATTAAAAGTGAAGAATATAAGACTTTATCAGATAAAAACCGTATTAATTTTGTTGTGCTTCCTCCTAGTAGAGGAAGAATTTATGATTTAGACGGCAATATTTTAGCTACTAATAAACCATGTTATCAGCTAGTAATAGATCGAAGCATTAATAATAATTATAGGGATGAATTAGAAATAATTAGTAATATTTTAAATTTATCTCCAGAAAAATTTAATTATATTAAACAAAAGATTGAAAAATCTAGTCGTCATGTACCTTTAGTAATATTTGATCAGCTTGATTGGCAGCAAGTATCGGTGATTGAAGAACAAAAACATAAACTAGCTTCAATATTTATTGATGTAGGATATTTAAGGTTTTATCCTTTTTCAAGCGTTACTTCTCACTTAATAGGTTATCTTGGTCAAATAAATGAGCAAGAGAAGCAAGAGTTAAATATATATAGTGTAAGCAATTTTAATATAGGTAAGTCCGGCATTGAAAAATATTATGATAACAAATTACGAGGAGAATTCGGTTATAAAAAAGTAGAAGTAAATGCTTACGGTAAACAGGTACGAGAAATAGCAGGAACCCCTACTAAATCAGGTGAAGATATGCATTTAAATATCGATGCTTCTCTTCAACAAAAGATACGGCAATATTTAAATCCTAAAGGTTCTTCGGCAATAGTTATGGATACTAGAACCGGAAATGTACTAATTTGTGTTTCCACACCAGGTTTTGAATCAAATAATTTCAGTAAATTATCAGAAAATTATTGGCAAAGTTTAACGGGCGATCCTTATAAACCTTTAATTAATAAGGTAATACAAAACTCCTATCCCCCAGGTTCAGTTTTTAAAATAATTACTGTACTTGCAGCCCTTGAAGTAGGTATTAATCCTAATAAAACTGTTTTTTGTGATGGTAGCTCTGTCCTTAATACTAATAGCTTCCGATGTTGGAATCATAGCGGACACGGTACTCTTGATATGATGTCTGCTTTAAAGTATTCTTGTAATATTTATATGTATGAATTAGCAAGAATAATAGGGCCGGATAAAATTCTTGCAGTTGCAAGAGAATTTGGATTTGGCTCAAAGACTGGTATTGATTTAGCTCATGAAAATATGGGGTTCGTCCCTTCCAAAGAATGGAAAAAGAGAAAATTAAAGCTTCCTTGGTCAATAGGGGATAGTTTTAATTTAGCAATCGGGCAGGGATTTTTAGGAGTGACACCGATGCAGCTTGCAAGATTTATTACAGCTATTGCAAGCAATGGCAAGCTATATACACCCAGAGTATTAAAAAATGATCCAGAATTTTATAATGTCAATATTAAACCCGAAAATATCAAAATAATACAAGAAAGTTTGTATAATACCGTTAATGTTGTAGGGGGTACAGCGTACTATAATAGAATTTTAGGCAAAAATAGGCAGCTTGCCGGTAAAACAGGTACTTCTCAAGTACAAGGTAAACTAAATGCTAAAGACGATTTAAGCCGTGATTCTATCGCTTGGGAGAGGCGTAATCATGCCTTGTTCTTAGGCTTCTCTCCTTATCATGATCCTCGATATTCCGTTACTGTTTTTATTGATCATGGGGGAGGTGGCAGTAAGGCAGCCGCCCCAATAGCTCGTAAAATCATGTCGGATGTGCTGGATAAGTATTTATAAACTATATGATGTGCTTATAATTCAATTAAGATAAAATTATGATAGAAGAATTACTAAAATTTCAGTATGGTTATAATGATGAAAAAGTAGCAGCAATAGTAGAAAGGGTTATTGATTATGATTTATTGTACTGTATAAAGTATTTTATTAATAATGGAGGTATTGTAATAGAAAATTAAGGTGCAGAATTTACTATACTTAATGTTGCTGTAAAAAGCGGATCTTTAGATATTATAAATTATCTGTTTGACAAGAATATTTTTACCGTATCTCAAGAGCTTCTCACAATAGTAAAACGCCCTTTCATTCAGTCGTTGCAGGTAATAATATTGAATCTGCAAAGCTTTTACTGTACAAAAGGGGTCAGATGTTAATGCTAAGTTTGAGTATGCAGAGAGTATGCAGAAGGGTAAAAATTTCTTTGGTTTTATATTTTCAATTAATCAATCATATAGAAATGGCTAAATTTCTTCTTAATTAAGTACGAATATGTATGCCTGATACAGATTTATTGGATTTATGTAATGTGTTGAAAATGAGAAGTTTTCTATTGTCTATAAAAGAACTTGATAATTTATACTTATACCCTACCGGTCAAGATAGCGATTTTATTAATGTTTATAAAATCTCAAGTCCAGAAGTTCAAGAAATGTGGGATGTAAGAGTATCGTGATATCATTTAAGCAAACTTGCTGAATTTAATTTATTGAAAAGAAGTTTAACGAAGAAATCATTATAGGATAATATGCTGCTCTTAGCAAACAAATAATAGTAGTTTGACAAACCATAAATATTATCTACAAGGAATTATTAGAAATATAAGTAGATAATAATTGTATAAAAGCTGATTTTTTTGAAATAGCTTGTTATAAGTAAAAATCTTGTTGCTTAGTGCTTTTGAAAAAGTAAGCACAATAATATCTATAATAACTCAGTATCTTCAGTTTGAAGATAGTAGCATTAAAATAATAGGTGTAAGTTCGGAAAATAATAGTGATGGCGATCATTTCTTTATTTATATCTACTATATCCCTACTCATATTAAAAAGTGCTTTATTTTAGTTAGTAGTGTGTGTTATTAATAATTGAGAATTATTACAGAGGTATATATGTCTAAGAAAAAGCAAGACGATCAAATAATAAAAGAATTAGAAGCAAGACTAGCAAAGCTTAAAGGTACTCCTCCAACACTTGAAGAGTTAGAAGAAAGGTTTGCTAAACTTCAAGATAGACCTTATGTTCCCACAAAAAAATCCGGTAATAAAGTAGATGATCTAATTGAGCAGATACGATCTGAGGTTAAACTAGAACAAAAAAGTAGAAACCTTAGTAATCAAAAAGATCAAGAAATATGTGATAGGCTAGATAAATTAAGAGAAGATATCCCTATAATGCAACACAAGACATCTACAGCTCTTTCTTTTAATGATACTAAATCAATCATTACCGATACTATAGATGCTCAGGCAGATATAGCTAGTTTATATGCTAGTCGATCTACCGAGTTAGAGGAGAAAAAAGCATTACTTCATTTAGCTAATAATTTGACTGAAGCTAGTGATATTATTAGAGATAAGTCTCCTATATCTAAAGAATATGAGACTAAAATATTAGATGTTATTGCTAGTGGGTTAAATACAATATATGAAGGAATAAAAAAAATAGTTTCGCCTACAGTGAATATTCTAAAAGAAATAGGCAGTAGTTTTGTTAATTCGATCCAATCACTTCACCAAAAATCTTCCAAACAACAAATAAAAGAATCTAAAATAAAATTAAAGAAGTTATATAAAACATATATTTATTTGAAAGGAGTAAAACCAAAGATAAAAGAAGATTTTCTTAAAAAACATTATGAACGAATTGATCAGCTACAAACTCCTCAGGAAATATTTATAGAAACTGCTAAAATTACTAAATCTATAAAGATAGCCGGAAAACAAAAGATAAATAATCTTAAACAACAACAAATTATTAATAGAATGAAGGAACAAAGCCCTACTGCTTTTATTAATAATAATTTATTTGTACCGTCTAATACTCTTACAACTAAAGTAAGGTCTTTAAAAAAAAGCAACCAAAGGTAATAAGGTAATATGTATACTTGATGAACTTGAAAAAAATTGGCTACATCGTTTTGCAAGTCCTCCGGTGCTCTCATATTAGTATATGCTCTGCTCCTCGGCTTATAGAGTCCTTGCTCTTTTTCAAGTTGATCTTCATCTACTACTTTTTATTTACTTGAAGTATACTAGTGTTACCCTGTTGTTTGATCAGCTTTATTGCATGGCTCATATTTTTTTGTCATTGCGAGGAAAAACTGTAAGTTTTAACGAAGCAATCCAATATAAATATACTATAAATTAGCATTTTTTATTATTTTTTTGGATTTTGCTGCACTCCTTGCAGTTACTTAGCTCATGACGTTTAAATAAATTATTCCACCCCTTTCATTCTGCCTGTCTTAGCCTTATCAAACAAAGTGTTTTTAATTGCTGCATCACTAAAATCAACGTTTGTTAGATCAGAATTATTAAAGTTAGCCTGATCAATTTTAGCTGATTTAAATATGCTATCTGTTAATATTGAGTTTGAAAAATCTGTTTTAGAAATTGTTGTTGCAGAAAAATCTACATTTTGTAAGGAAGAGTTCTTAATTACCGTATTTGTTAGGTTAGCATTCTTAAAAATACTATTTGAAAAATCTACTCTATCAAATATTAAATTGCTCAAGTCAAAATTTGTTAAATTCATATTTGCTAAGTTAGTTATTTTTTGCAGATCTTTTACTGAGTTTATTATTATATTATTCGGTAGGTTTTTACTCGAATTATCGCTATTTAAAATAATATTATTAGAAACATTAGTATTAATAAAACTGGAATATGCTTGGTAGTTAATATTATTTATTTGTGAGTTAGAAATGGCGGAATTAATAACTGCAGTATTTATTAGATTGGAATTTATTAGAGCCACTTGGTTTAAATTGCCTAAATTAATTTTAACATCTGAAAAATTTATATTTTGTATTAAAGTTTTAGAAAAATTGACATTATTAAATTGCCCGTTAGTTATATTTGAGTTTATTATTTCACTGCCGGTTAAATCGGTATTAATTGCTATAAATTGTTTAAAATCATTATTGCTAAAGATAATATTAGCTATGCTAATATTATCTAAAGTAATATTTGAACCTTTAGTTTTATTAATCCTTACAAAATTAGCATTACTATTTTTTATTGATAAATTGTTAAATTTATTATCATTTAGACTCATATTATTTAATATACTATTATCAATTTTAAACTGATTTAAAACTGCACCACTAATTGTACTGTTTTGTAAATCACATTTAGTAAGGCTAATATTTTGTAATGTTGAACCTTGGAAGGAAGCATATGAAAAGTAAGAGTTATTACTTTGTACGTTATTAAAGCTTACTTCATTAAAAATACTTTGTGTGAAATTAGAATCCTTAATTATTACTGCTGTTAATCTAGTTTGACTTAGGTCGCTAGATTCAAAATAATTATTAGTAAAATTGGTATTATTTATTACACTTTTCGCTAAATCCGTACCGTAAAATATTGAATTTGTTATATTAGTATTTTTAAAGCTATTATTCTTTAGGTTAGCTTTTTGAAAATTAACACCATCGATAGTATTATTGTTCCATAATACATGACTAAATTTAGACTTTTCAAAGTTAACATGTTTTATAGTAGTTTTATTAAAAGCAGTATCACTAAAATTTGATTGAACCAAATTTGTATTTTGTAATGTTATGTTATTAAAAATTGAGCCTCGAAAGTCAGAATTATATCCAGAAATATTTTTTATTACTGAATCTGCAAAATTACTTTCTTGAATTATAGCATTTGTTAATATAGCTTTTTCTAAATTGCTACCTGCAAAATCAGTACGTAATATTTCACAGGAAGTTAAATCTATTCCTGATAAATCTTCATTTATTAGCTGGACTCCTATTAATTTTACTCCTTTTAAATTTGAACCAAACTTCTCTTTAAGGTTCACTTTAAGGTTTTTAGAATTTTGTGATACTATATAATGCTGAATTACTGTACTTTGGCTATCTGTAAGTAATCCATGCGCATCACGAGTAGATTCGGAACAGCTGCTTAATAATAAGTAAATAGTAATTATTGATATGACTTTAAGTATTGGCATCCTCATATTCTTCTTCATTTATTTTATTTGCAGGAGGTATATGTAAGCTTAATAATTTTAATTTACGATGCAAAGCTGATCTTTCCATACCAACAAATGACGATGTTTTTGAAATATTGTTGTTAAAACGACTCATTTGTGCCGATAGATATTGACGCTCAAAAACTTCTCTAGCTTCTCTAAGTGGCATAGATAACATATCAACACTATCTTCAAGCTTTGTAAGATTAGCACTATTTGCTAATATTTCCGCAGGTATCATATAAGGTTTTATAATTTCATTATTACCTGTAGTTAACGGATTCATAATTAAAGTCCATTCAACAACATTACGTAATTGTCTAATATTGCCTGGCCATTCATAGGATTGAAGAGCTGCAATAGTGTCATCTGCAAAAGGACGTTCTTTTAAACCTGAAAATTTTGAAAGTTGCTTAACAAAATATTTTATGAGTAATGGTATATCTTCTTTTCTTTCATATAATGAAGGTACTTTTAGAGAGAATACATTAAGACGATAATATAGCTCTTCTAGAAATTTGCCGTTATTAACTTCGTCTTGGATATTTTTAGAAGTGCCAGTAATAATTTTTATATCAACCTTAATACTGTCCCCGCAAGGTTTTGTAATAGTTTGATTTTTAAGAAATTTTAATAATTTTACCTGGATAGGAATAGGAATATTACTGACCTCATCTATATATAAAGTACCGTTATTGGCAAATTCTAAGATAGTAGGACGTTTATTATTATTTTCCTGCTTTTCCGATTCGCCGAATAATTCTTGATCGATTTTTTCTGTAGTCATACAAGTAGGACTGAAAATAATGAATGGATTATTAACCCTTTTAGATTGTTTATGAATTAACCTTGCGGCAAGCTCCTTACCGCTACCGACTTTACCCTGAATCATTATACGACTGCTAGAGCTAGCTGCCTTTTCTATTTCCATTTTATATTTTAACGTTACTGAACATCCTCCTACTAATTCAGTTTTATCTATAACTTTTGATTTTAAATCTATATTTTCACGTTTTAACTTTGTTACTTCACAAGCTCTTTTAAGTAAAATAACCAATTTATCATTATTAAATGGTTTTTCTATATAATCATAAGCCCCCATTTTTATAGCATTTACTGCTGTTTCTATAGTACCATGACCGCTAATAATTATTACCGGCATTAAAGGATAGCGTTTTTTAATTATCTCTAAAATCCCAAGCCCGTCAATTTCACTTCCTTGAAGCCAAATATCAAGTATAACGGCAGAGACTGGTTTTTCGGCAAGTATTTTAAGAGCTTGAGTACTATTAGCAGCAACTTTAGAGTTAAAACCTTCATCTTTCAAAATTGCGGCAATAATATTTCGTATATCCTCTTCATCGTCTACTATTAAAACATCTATTGATGACATTATAATTTACCTTAGAAATATTAATGTTAAGATATACGTTAATGCCGAATGTAAAAGAAAGCAACACTTTTTTATAACATTTTTGTCACAATAGCTATTTATAATGTAAAGATTGGCTAAGATGAAATAATATTAAATTATTTAATGAATTTTATTTGCAGTTTGTAGTATTATATGTGTTGTTATTATAACTTATTTTAAATTATGCTTAATATGCTTAACATTTTTTTAATTATTATTTCGTTATTTATTTGCTTAATAACCTACCTATTTATCAAAAAAACAGATATTTTTACCAAGTTATTAGTGTTAAACAGTTTTACGACTATTGTAAGTTTATTTATTTGTTGTTTAAGCTTATACTCAGGAAATAGTTCATATTTGGATATAGCAATTATTTATTTTCTCCTAAGCTTTATAGCAACAAATGGATATTTAAAATATTTTATAAATGAGTCGAATGAAAACAAAACAGATTAATAGGTATCTTTCTAAATTCGCTTATAGAGAGGACTGTGTAGGAGATACGAAACGCAGTACTGCAGCGTACATAAACGTATGTGAGGATGCGAGGAGTGTCAGGTCTACGCACAAATTACCTCTACAAGTAGAGCTTGGGAAGATGACTAATATAGTAATTTTAGGATGTGGTCTGAGTGGTATGCTGACTGCTCTTTCTTTTGCAAAAAAAGGAATTGAAACTACTATATTTGAGAGTAAGTCGGTAAAAAGTCCGGAGTTTTTTAAAGATATAAGAACAACTGCTTTAACACCACATGCTAAAAATTTCCTATCCTCTATTGATATATGGGAAGAGCTTGAAGAGTGTACTGTAGGAATGCAAGATGTATATGTAGTAGATAATAAGGCATCAGAGATATTAGATTTACGAAATGACAATAATAACTTGCTGGGGTATGTAGTAAAAAACAGCGATTTTAAAAAAATATTATTGTCAAAAATAACTAATCATCCTCTAGTAACATTAATTGATAATTATAAATATCAAGAAGTTATAAGCCATCATAACTATTCTGTTATAAAATTTGATAATGAACAAATTAAATGTAATTTATTAATTATATGTGATGGAGCAAATTCAAAAGCGAGGTCTCATTATTTTGCTAATAAAATTGAAAAACCTTATCAAACCGCTCTTACATTTAATATTAAGCATGAAAAGCCGCATGAAAATAGTGCTATGGAGCATTTCCTGCCGCTTGGTCCTTTTGCTTTGCTCCCTTTAAAAGATCAATATGCTTCTTCCGTAATATGGTCAACGTCTTCTGATCAAGCTGCTTTAATTATGAATTTGCCTGTAGAAGAAGTGAGATTTTTAACTCAAAGGAATGCAGGTAATGCCCTAGGTAAAATTACTATTGATAGTGAAATGAGTAGCTTCCCATTAAAAGCTCGTATGGTAAATAGATATTTTCATAATAAGATAGTACTTATTGCTGATACTGCCCACATTATACACCCGCTCGCCGGCCAAGGACTTAATCAAGGTATAAAGGATATAGAGACTTTAAGCATGGTAATTAGTAATAATAATGGTTCGTTAGAACGATATCAAAAGCTAAGGCAAGATGATAATTTTATTATGTATAAGCTGACTGATGAGTTAAATAATATTTTTTCACATTATTCAAAAAATTTAAGATTTATAAGACAAATAGGGTTTAAGGCGATAAATAACTTTAAACCTATTAAGAATTTAATTATGAATTATGCAATGGGAGAGCGATAAGATATCATATAGGCTTGATCGTGGTATCCAGAAAAAAAATACTAAAATTATTAGTATTGTAAATAATATATTTCTAGACCACGTGGTCAAACTACGGGGTGACAAGATAAATATTGAGCCACGATATGACCCCGAAATAATTATTAGAGATTCGTGAGTAAAGAAAATTTAAGCAGTAATCATCTATTAATACTTCTGAAGAAGAGATAAAAAATGCTAAAGAAAGTAATGCTACTCTGTCTAAATATAAATGAAAATTCCAATATATCTCAACCCCAAACTCAACAATCAGGACAGAAAAAGAATAGAGTACTTACAGAGACCAAAGCAATGTGTGGCTTAAGAGCAGTTACGGCAGCTGCCAGTGCGGTTCTAGTAAGTGCTAAAATTGTTTAGTGCTGCAGCAAAAGTCTGTGCTAATTTTGATATTGTCTGTGTAGCAGATGATTTAAAATCTGAATCTGATATAGCTAAGGGGTGTGACAAGATAAAAACTTTACCGGGGTAAGCTACGGCAAATGTATTAGATTAAATTTTAACCAGTAAGCTGGTATTACATGCAGCAAATGGTAGGGGCAGGACTATAATTTTGATTGCTGTTAAAATCTGACTCCTGTAGGAATTGTTAGTAGGTGCATTGTCTTTAAGTGCTATTGTATTTAATGTTGTGCAAGAAACCTTAGATGTAATAGAAGATCGGCATTTAAATGTTGAGAAAAAAACTTAGAAAGTATAAAAGAAAATAAACAAAAGCAGGTTCAGTAAATAGTTAATAGCTAAAAAGTTATAGCTACAGAAAATCGCCGGCATTACAAAAATTTTTAGATAGCAAGATTTCTGATATTTATCCAACACAACTTTCATCTGATAAGTCTTTTGAAGGTAGTAAATTTAAAGAACTTCCTGGAGCAATTCGTGATTCTATGCTAGAGAATGGTTCTTTAATGCTTGAGAAGGTATTGCAAGCGATACTATGGTTATAGCAGTTGCAGCTGCTAAGGGATTAGTTAATACCGGTAGTACAGCCGATATCGATATTATCCTGTAGATAATTCATTTCTTTAATAATAGGAAAATAGTAAGCAGAAGGCAAAGTTGTGAAACTTATATTGTGACTTTTTAAAACGATAAAATGAGGTAATATATAATTTTCAATAGTCACCTTATAAGTTTGATGAGCTGTAAAATTGCTTTCCAGAGTAAAATTTATTTTATACCACCAGCCAAACCGCTATTCTCGTTTAATATCAGGTGAAATTCCGTTAGTTCTCTTTGCAGTTTTATACACTACTCTTTAATTTTAGAATCACAAAGATCAATATTTAACGAATTCTTACCCGCTAACGGATTTTCATTTCATTAGTTAATTTTAAATATAAAGGTATTTTTTCGTTAAAACTGGTAGCAATTACTTGTCAATTTATTAAACATATTTTTCATATCTATAGTTTATAATTTTTGATAAATTATATATAAATAAAATTAAGTAAAGCAATGAATAAGGATATTTTTATTTAGCAACATTTTTTTATTATTGCACGTGTTGAAGTGGAAGTGCTTGAAGAAATAATAGGAGACAAGCTAAAAAATTGGTTAGGAATATAGTTATGAGCTTATCATAATACTCGGATTTACTATATTTGGGAGGCAACTATATTGCACAAGCTATTTTGTGTATTACTTTTCACATAATTTTATTTTGCTAAAATATACATTTGCAATACCTTTAAATTCTGCTCTAAACGTTAAGGGTTTTATTTTCCCTAGAGGTCATATGAGTAGTAGCATAGTATTTTACGGTTGGTTTTTTGCAAATATTAGACATTATCTTATTAAGAATAATAATAGTAGTGATTTTAACTGGTATTGGATTTTCGTTGATTTATAAGGGTTATCATTATCTATTTGATATTATTGCATCTATAACAATTGGAATAATGGTTATTGCTTTTGTATATAGTGTAACCAAAGAGGATATTGTGCATAAATATCCTTTTATGCTTGGAGCATTTGTGTGGGCGTTTTAACCGTGCCTATGGTAGCTTATCTTAAAATTATTGATCTAAATTGTCTTGTATCGGTATGGACGGTATTTTGGGGATTGCTCGGTTTGACTATTTCTTGGCCGGTTATTTTATCGATATTTGGAACTCTCTCAATCAAAATTAAATTATTTCTTCAACTTAGTTATAATTGTCGTTTTAATAGCGTTGCTTGAATGTATTAATTCCTTATTCAAACAATATTTAGGATATAAATTTTATTTAACTTGGTTCTTAATAGGCTTTAGTTTTCCACTATCGTTAAGATTATGTCATATTCACGTACGATCAACGCATTGATATATGGAGCACATTAAGTTGCACTTCATTGACTTATTTATCGTGTAAGGCGAAATTTTCTATTGACTTTACATATAAAACAGTATAAGTTGCTTTACAATTTAATTTTTTATTTATACAGAATTTATGCTAGGTTATGAAAAAGCACAAACAAGTTTAAATAGAGAACAAAAAGAAACAATACGTTTACTGTCCATAGGTACTTTCCTTGAGTATTTTGATTTAATGATTTATGTACATATGGCAGTACTTCTTAACGAGTTATTATTTCCAAAAGCCGATACTCAGACTGCTGCTATATATTCAGCTGCTGCTTTTTGTTCGACATTTGTTTTTAGAACCTTTGTCGCTCTACTTTTTGGTTGGATAGGTGATAAGTATGGACGTAAATCTACTGTGATTATAACTACTCTTTTTATGGCTTGTTTTTGTGCTTTTATGGCAGGATTACCTACTTATGTACAAATAGGCGTTACGGCTACTTGGATAGTGACTATATGCCGTATTATTCAAGGTATGTCATCTCTATGTGAGATAATTGGAGCAGAACTTTATCTTACAGAAACAATAAACCCTCCTAAACAATATCCCGTTGTATCATTAATGTTTTCTTGTGCTGTTCTTGGAGGTGTTGCGGCTCTGGGTTTAGAATCTATAATTGTTCATTATGGTTTTAGTTGGCGAATAACTTTTTTTATAGGCACATTTATTGCTATAACAGGAAGTTATGCTAGGACTCATTTACGTGAAACTCGTGATTTTATAGATGCTAAACAACAAGTGAAGAATATTTTTAATAAAGCGAGTATAAATATAAAAATACTAGAAAATAATCCAATTTGGAAAGAAAAAGTTCATTGGAAAACTTCTTTATATTATTTTTTAATTCACTGTACTTGGCCTGTTACATTTTATATTACCTACATATATTGTAGTAATATTTTAAAAAGTTCTTTTAATTATACTTCTGAAGAAATTATAACTCACAATTTTATTGTATCGCTAATGCAATTTTTTGGCAGCTTAATTTTTAGAGCTTATCTGAGTGGTATAATAAATCCTTTAAAAATTCTTAAAGGATTTTTAGCTATATTTTCACTATTTATCTTAATTTTTCCTTATTTATTAAATAATCTTCATACTCCAAGAGAATTACTTATTATCCAATCAATTATGGTAATTATCGGCTTAGGAGATGCACCAGCAGTACCAATTTTCTTTAAACATTTTCCTATTTTTAAAAGATTTACTTATTCAAGTTTTTTATATGCTTTATCTCGTGCTTTAATATATGTAGTTACTTCGTTTGGTATAATATATTTAGTAAGCTATTTTGGACACTGGGGAATATTAGTTATCTCAATTCCTTTAAGTATAAGCTATGGATTCGGGATACAGCATTTTGAGAAGTTAGAAAAGAATCGTGAGAACTATTTGAAGAAAAAGCAATTGGCTTAGGAATCAGAGTAGGCTATGTTTAAACATAGTTCTATTAATTTATTCTTTACTTGTGATATTCCTAGATACATACTTAAAATTAGAAATACCTTTAAAGTCTCTTCAATAATCTTTCTGATTTTCTCAGGTGATTTGACTCCTAAAGTTTGTACATTATGAATTCTATCAAAGAATTTTATAAGAGCGGTATCATATCTTTTTTGTTTAACTAATAAATTAAGACTTTCTTCAACACTAATTTTCCCGTATGATTTAATCCTAGTTAAACCCTCGACATGTCTTGCTACTTCTATTTCAAAAATTTCAGTGATCATTTCTTCAGTAAGTTCTGTATCCTCAATAGTATCATGAAGTAGAGCGGCATTTATCATGTTAGTAGTAAAAAGCTTAGGCGCTTCATCTGTTACAAACTCCGCAAGCATAATTGCAACCTCAACTGGATGAGAGTAATAAGGCTCGCCTGATTGACGCATTTGAGAGCCGTGATATTTACGTGCATAATAAATGCCTTTTTTAACTTCCTCTATATCAACAGGGTTTTTTACTTTAGCATTTAAATATTTGAGTTTATCAAGTAGTTTTTTAGCGTAAACGCAAACTTCAAACTTTTCTTGCCAAGAACTTATATCTTCCATAAAAGTCATTTCTTATTTTTGTTAATATATAGTAAAAACTTAAAAGTGCAATAACAAATAGCTTTTAAACCCTAAAGAAGTATTAATAATTTTAATCCTTGAGTGTTTTAACAACTATTATTCTATTTTATTACTTGCTTTAGCATCTTCTCCCTGCTGTAATTTATACTCTGTTGCTTTCTCTTCCATATAGTGAAAAAAGAAATAACAAAATGTTAAAAAACTAGTAAGAATAATAGCAAATATTACAAATATTAACTTAAATTTTTTCCTTGACTCTTGAGCTTTTAAACGTTTTCTTTACGCTTTATCAATATAAGATTCAGAGGTTAAAATTTATTCTTATTTATTTGTCATGTTTTAACTCTTAAAAATTAACTTGAATGATAGAGCTTAATTATCACCTAAGAGAAGTAATTTATAGAAGTAATTAAAATAAGTCAATAATTTTTAATCATTCGTTGTAATCATATTTTGATATAATTTATTTGGAAGTTGTGTAATTGATATAGAGACTTAGTTAGGTAAAGGAAATTTTTATGAATATCGATAGATTAGCTGAAGCTTTAAGTTCGTTTTAGTAAAGTTATTATTAATGTGAAGTTTAGGATAAGTTTTATGTCTTGAAAGTTTTAAAATAACTGGTGCACCCGAGAGGAGTCGAACCCCTAACCTTATGATCCGTAGTCATATACTCTATCCAATTGAGCTACGGGTGCTAGAGCTTCAAGTAAATTTATATATTTAATTTAGAGCTTAATTTCTAAGTCTTATTTTTTGTATCTAACATACGGGAAAGTATATATAAAAGCATAGCATTTGTCAAGAAACATAGAAGGTTCTTATATTTCTCTAAATAATAAAATATAAAAAATTATAATTAATAGTTGAATTATCATATAATATATTGTTAACATGAGAAAAATCAATATAATTTACTTATTTTGTATTAATATGACTGTACAAGCATCAAATATATTGGAAAATACTAAAAAAATTAGAGATAATTAACTCTTGAAATGTTGAGGAAAAATGGTAGAAAGGTAATGTAATAAATTATAAGTCAGAAGAAACTTTATTAGAAAAAACAGAAAAATATAACTCTTCTAAGTTCAAACGTTTGACTCATTGTAGTTATTTTGCGTATGTTGCTAGTGTATCTTAAGTCTTTCAAATAAGTCTCTATTTCTTCATCCTGAAAACGATAAAGAATTTATACCTACTTTATCAAATAAGAAAGCTGAGTGGCTTGAAACATCTGGAATAACACACGGTGGAATTATGTTAAAGCAGGCAATCGTGATGGTAGTTTTATTCAAGCACAAAAGTTTGCTAATTAAGGATATATCCATAATATAAAAATGGGCTAATACAGAGCATATTGCTATTGTAGTACCAAGTTAGTAAGGATATAGAAAAAATAAAAAGGAAGGACCTGACACAGCTTAAGCCGGTAATATTAATTTTTCCTGTAACTCTTTGAAAAAGGGTTTTAGAAGATGCATTTAAAAACAACGCAATTTTATTATTATAAAATATAACAAAAATCAGTAAGGCATTTGGAATTAAATTTTAAAGTGAACTTGTATAGCGTAATTCATAAAACATATGTGATATTGCAATACAAGCTAATTTTGCTAAATTCGCACTTACAGTACTTCCGTATGCTCTGCCTTAAATTCATCAAATCTTCTGCTTTATGAATTTAGCTGTACAGCATAGGTAAAGCTTATAAAATTTCTGTTGTTAAATTCATTAATCTTATTATTAATTGCTTCATTAAAAATTTTTACATTTGCAGGATTCTCGAGTTTAATCTTATCTAAAGTTATTACTTTATAAGGTGTGTCATACTCAGTTTTAAGAGTAATTAGTGGTTTATCAAAAGTTTTTATTTCTAGTCCAATAATATTTTCTGCTAGCTGATCTTTAAGCAAATTATTTCCATTGATAACTATATCTTCATATAATTTGTCAGGTATCTCTATATTTTTATATTGTTCACCAAGTTCTTTTTTCTCCCATATTCATTTGAGTGGCTTGTCCGTCTATTAATGCACTAAAAGGTACAGCTTCATTTATACCTCTTATTTAAAACGATTTTTTATTAAATTATTTATTTTTCACTAGAAGTAATACACTAGAAGTAATAGCTTCTCAAAATTTAGTGGAACACTTTTCCATTTCTTGTTTAAGTCCCTTGAAACTATCAGGTGAGGTTCATTGCTTCTACTGCCCTTTATATTCTTTCATTTATTGCAAGTATTGTTGCCCGAACATTTATAATGTTGTTTTTTATTACTTCTTGTTTTTCATTTATTTCTATTGTAGAAGTTTCATTATGATCAGCCTCAAATATTTCCTTAAAATCTTTGCTATTAATATCAATAGGTTCTTTATCTGCTATTATTTGATTTTTTAACTGTCCTAGAACATAACCTTCTATATCCCTTATATCGTTTCTTGCACCACTAATAATTTCTTTAATTTGCTTCTCAGTAGTAAGTGAGTTAGCTGGTTCGTTGTCTTTTGACATAATAACGTCGCTAACTTAACTTATTTATTAATTCTATTAAACTATTATTTAATTCCTATAAACAAGTTAATTTAAATGAAGCATTATTAAATTTTTACTTAAAAAAGCATAAGTTAAGATTTTTATAAGTTTTTGAGAGCATATTAGGTATTATTGTTGTGTGGATCAATAACTCCAATGTGTCATCGTAGCTTGACCACGTTATCCAAAAAAATAAAAAGACTACATCCCGTAATTAAGTGAGCTAGGATAATAGGGTGGTGATTGATCTGTGCAACAACGTTTTGAATTGTTTGTTAGAGTTTAATATTTACGCTACAGCATTTTTATCCATGAAACTATTTCTGTGCTTCCTGCTCGATCTACCGTTTCCTGTAACTAGGTAAATTATCATAAACAAGATGAGATATGCCGGCTACTCCGTTTACTATACCTGCTGTATTTTCATAAGTGAAATTTGCTGCTTCTATGCTTGGGTATAAACTGCATTTTAGGACATTCCATGGCATTATGCAGAGAAGCCAAACTACTCTGTGCTATAACAAAAGTTACCATATTGATAGTTTTTTGTCTTAGGTGCATTATAAACTAATATGTCATCACATTTCAAGGAGAAGTATTAAATAATTCTGAAAAAATTAATAATTTCTTATTTTATAAGAGTGAAAAATATATCAAAATATAGACAAAGTTTTTACATCCTTTATAATAAATAAGGTGTAGAAATAGAAGATGTATATGGGTGATAAATTAGATTTATATGAACAAGATATTGAAAATAACTTTAAAAAGCAGCAAAAGTTTAATAATCAAAGTGAAATAACTTTATTGCACAAGTCTGCTCAAATATATATGAGTAAAATGTCTATATTGAACGTGACTAACAGAAAAACAAAAAAAGAATTTTTAAAAGGATAAAAAACATTACTATGACCTTTATTAAAGAATTTAGAAACAAAGGATATTTCCATCAATGTACCAATTTGGATCGGTTAACTAGTATAACAAAAGAAACAAAAATAGCTGCTTATATAGGTTTTGATTGTACTGCTACATCACTTCACATCGGTAGTTTAATGCAGATAATGATCTTGCGATTGCTTCAGCAGCATGGTCATAAGCCTATTGTGATTATCGGTGGAGGTACGAGTAAAATCGGTGATCCTACTTGGAAAGACGAAGCACGTAAAATTTTAAGTAAAGAAGAGATAGCTAAAAATGCTGAGGGTATAAAGAAATCACTGTCAAAATTTATCAAATTCGGTGAGGAGAGCAGCGATGCTATTATGCTAGATAATTCAGAGTGGCTAGATTCTCTTAATTATTTAGATTTCCTACGGGATTTCGGTAGCTATTTCTCAGTAAACCGCATGCTCACTATGGATTCAGTAAGATTAAGGCTTGAACGAGAGCAGCATTTAAGCTTCTTAGAATTTAACTATATGTTGCTGCAAGCATATGATTTTTACTATTTAAGTAAGTATTATAATTGTAGTTTACAACTTGGCGGTAGTGATCAATGGGGAAATATCGTAATAGGAGTGGATTTAATTCGTAAAATAAGCAGCAAAGAAGTATTCGGTATGACGACGCCGTTACTTACGACTAGCTCAGGTGCTAAGATGGGAAAGACTGCTGCAGGTGCCGTGTGGCTTAATGAAGATTTATTAAGCCCGTATGATTATTACCAATATTGGCGTAATTGTGAGGATGCCGATGTCATTAGATTTGCCAAATTATTTAGTGAGTTAAACACTAAAGAATTTACAAAATTTGAGAATTTAGTAGCTGAAGATATTAATGCAGCTAAAAAACAGCTTGCTTATGAGTTAACGAAGCTTTGTCATTCAGAGCAAGCGGCAAAATCAGCTCTAGAAACTGCAGTAAAGATATTTGAACAAGGAGAAATCGATGAAAATCTGCATACGGTTGTTTTAGAACTCGAAATATTACAAGCAGGTATTAATGCATATGAGTTGTTTCATGAAGCAGGTCTTGCTACCTCTAAATCAGAAGCACGCAAACTGATAAGAGGGAAAGGAGCTAAGATAAATGATAAGTTAATAGAAGATGAGAACATGATAATTAATACTAATTTCTTACTTGATAAAAGTGTTATAAAACTCTCTGCTGGTAAAAAAAGACATATATTGGTTAGGATTTGAGAAGAATATTTGAATATAATAAAATTTAAGTTATGCTAAATTGAAACTATAAAATTAATTTCAATTGAGTTGATATAGCTGTGTTTCAGCATTTTCTAAAAGTAAGTAATAGAGCGATATTCTAAGTTTTTGCCAGTAGTCGGTACGGTCCTAGACAATCATGCAAAACTACTCTAGCTAAAATGTTATTTCTTTACTTACATTATGTATTGTTAGATATTTATATTAGACTGTAAGTAAAAGAAGATATGCGTGCCTTTTTATCTAGGTATGATGTAGTGCAATATGTGTCTGAGTTATTATCTTATTTACAAGGGTAGTAGATGACTCACCTCAAAAAGAAAGATATGTAATTACCTGTTCTTAAAATTTTGCCCTGAATCCATCATATAATACAATCCCTTGCAGTATTGGGATTGTTACTTTATTATCTCTTAGCCTTGCTGAAATTTAAAAAGTAGCAAATCCTTTAACTTCTATATTTAAGGGTGGTTATCCTTCTTTACATCATCTAAATATATCCTTCCTTGATTTTTATCCAAACTATATCAGATTTATATTGAACGAGATAGATGTCCGGCAACTAAAAATATCAGTGATTAAATCAATTGCATAATTTTTTAATTATGTATATGCAGAATAGGTCAGATTGTGAATTTTCCATCTCTTGCCCAAGATTGCAGTATTTCGTATACTAAGCTAGGCAGAGGATTAACATACTTGAAGTGAACTATATTATTTCTTTTCTTTAGGATTTTATAAAAATTTTAACAAGCAACTTATAAAGATGCCGAAATTGTATTTTTATGATGCCAGTATTGCTTGCAATTTGTTAGTACTTGCACACAAGATAAACCATTAGAAAGTCATTATCTTAAAGGGGTGAAATATTTAGTTATATTAGAACTTTTAAAAGGTAGATTAAATTTAGGATTACCAACAAATTGTTATTTTTGGCGAGATAAAACCGGATATGAAATAGATTGTATTAGTGAGTAGGGCGAAGATCAAAGCGATATAAATTTAATTCCACTCTACTACAGGCAGATTTTATTAAGAATCTAACCTATTTTTCTAAACTTGATCCTAATATTGAAAATTATTTAGTGTATAATGCAGAGCAAAATGGTAGTATTTTTAAATACACTAATTTAATTCTATTAGGACAAATTAATCAAGTAAATATTAAAATGATTAAAGCAATGAAAATAAGGCTTGATGAATATTTACTGCAAAAAGGTTTTGTAACAGATATTACCATAGCACAAAGCTTGATTATCCAAGGTAAAGTACATAATAAGTATGAGCAGTTAATTAAGCCCGGGATACAGGTTAATATAAATGACACCAACATTAAGGTAAAGCTACCGAAGCATAATTATGTTTCAAGGGGTGCATTAAAGTTAATTGCCGCTTTGGATTATTTTAAAATTACTACTGAAAATTTAGTTTGTATTGATATCGGTAGTAGTACTGGTGGTTTTACCCAAGTGTTACTTGAGCGTAAAGCAAAATTAATTTTTGCTGTAGATGTTGGTTATGGTGAGCTTCATCCTAAATTACGCAACAATTTGCAAATTAAAGTGCTTGAGAAGACTAATGCACGATATTTAACCGATAAACAAATAACAATGAAGCCTGATTTAATTGTTTGTGATGCCAGCTTTATTAGTTTAACTACTATATTACCGACTTCACTAAATTTAGCTAAAGAAGATTGTATGCTTATTGCTTTAATAAAACCGCAATTTGAAGTCAAAAAGCATGAGGTTGAAAAAGGCGGTATTATAAAAAATTCTATTCTACATCGAAAAGTATGCAATAAAATCAAAGATTGGCTTGTGAAAGAGCATAATTTTAAAATATTTGGTATAATAGACAGCCCTATACTAGGTGCTAAGGGGAATAAAGAGTTTTTAATATGTGGAAAAAGAAAATGGCTATTTTCCTATAACTTATAGATGTGAAATCGATCCACTTAACAACGCTTTCCCGTGGAAGCGGAAATCTAGAAAATAATCTCTTAATATAGGTATATATTTGATAAAATAAACATATAAAAACAATTTTTTATGTTTTCCTGGATTACCGCTTTCGCGGGAATGACCATAAAGTATGAAAAAGATGAAGTTAAATATTGCTTATATATTCTAATTAGTGTATTTTCATTATGGATAAGCATTATAAAAATTTATAGATGGGTGGGTTTATCCCCACCTTTTTTATTATAAATATTGAATATGCAAACTATTGAACAACAAATAACAAATGTAATAGAAGAATCCTTGATCGATATGGGGTTCGAATTAGTTCTTGTTAAGTTTAAAGGTGTTAACTCTAAAGTAGTTGAGATATTGATTGATAGCTTAAACAGTGAAAAAGTATCTGTAGAAGATTGTACTAAAGTAAGTAGAACTATTCCCGCTATTCTAGATGTTGAAAATTTAATAGAAGATGCATCTTCTTTAGAAGTAGCATCAAGTGGCCTTGAACGTCCATTAGTAAAGTTTGAAAATTATAATAGATTTTTGGGAAGAGAAGTTAAAATCACACTGAAAGAATTATTGAATGACAAAACCAGTTATCAGGGTAAAATAATTAAAGCCGAAAATAAATAATTAAATATATTTAAAATGTGTAGAACAAGCAGTACTAATTGATTATAATTTAATTAAAAATGCTAATCTAGTTTTAACGGAAGAAATATTTAAAAAATTGCTAAAGCAATAAGAGATGATTTATGTCTAATATAGGTAATGTAGAAATTTTACAAATTATAAATTCTGTAGCTCGTGAGAAAGGTATATCAAAAGAAATTTTAATTTCAACGGTTGAACAAGCGGTACAAGTAGCAGGACGCAAAAAATACGGTAATGAATATAATATTAAAGCTCAGATAAATAGGAAAACTGGTGAGATAAATCTTTTAAGGATCTTAAAAATAGTAGAAAATGTAGAAGATTACTTAACGCAAATTTCATTTGAAGAAGCTTTAATAAAAAATCCGGCAGCTAAAATCGGTGATGAGATATATGAATATTTACCGCCGATTGATCATGCTAGAGTATCAGCTCAAGCTGCAAAACAAGTTATAACTCAACGTGTTATAGAAGCTGAACGTGCAAAACAATATCATGACTTTAAAGATAGAAAAGGCGAAATTATAAACGGGATAGTTAAGAGAATAGAATATGGTGATATAATAGTTGATCTAAGTCGTGCTGAAGCAATAATAAAAAAAGATCAATTAATTAAGGGTGAGAATTTTAAACCTAATGATCGTATAAAAGCATATGTACAGGATGTAAGGCAAGAAACAAAAGGACCTCAAATTTTTTTGTCTAGAGTAGATAACCAAATGCTGGTTAATCTATTTAAGCTAGAGGTACCTGAAATTTTTGAAGATATTATTCAAATAAAATCGGTAGCACGTGATCCTGGTTCAAAAGCAAAAATAGCAGTATTTGCTTCGGATAGTAGTATAGATCCCGTAGGATCATGCGTAGGTATTAGAGGTAATAGAGTAAAAGCTGTAACAAATGAGTTAAACGGAGAGAAAATTGATATAGTGTTATGGAGTAATGATCTTGCACAGTTTATAGTTAATGCTCTCGCACCGCTTGCAGCTGCTGCAATCACAAAAATTTTGATTGATGAGGATAGTCATAAGGTAGAAGTAGTAGTTTCGCAAGAAAATCAAAGTATTGCAATAGGTAGAAGAGGGCAGAATGTCCGCTTAGCTTCTAAGCTTACCGGTTGGAATATCGACATAATGACTGAAGAGCAAGAGTCAAAAAGAAGAAATGAAGAATTCTTAACTTCTACGGGATTATTTATGGAGGCTTTGGATGTTGAAGAGGTCATAGGTCAGCTTTTATCGGTAACAGGATTTAATTCGGTAGAACAGATTGCAAATAGTGAGATAAGTACTTTAACAAGAATTGAAGGTTTTGAGGAAGAACTTGCTGTAGAGATCAAAAATCGCGCTATTAATTATGTTAACCTTAAAAATGAAAAGATTATCAAAAAGTTAGAGGAGCTGGGAGTTGAGCAAGAAGTAATAGATATATTAGAATTACCGCTTGAATTAATATTAAAATTTGCCGAATATGGTATAAAGACTATAGAAGATTTAGGAGAGATGAGTGTAAATGAATTTAAAAATTTAGCTCCAAGTGCTAATATAACGGACGAAAATATTAAATTGCTGATTAAAACTGCTAGACAGCATAGCGAATTAAAAAGTAATTAGAGAATTGGGTGTAGGGTGTATGTTATTCTTACGAAAGCAGGAAGTAAGAAAACACCTATAAAAACTTGTTTTTTATAGGTTTGTTTTATCAAGTATGTCCTGTTATTATTAGAATATTTATTCTGGATTCCCGCTTCCGCGGAAATAAGTACAGTATACAATTAGCTTTTCTTCATAATATACAGGAAAAATAGAAATACAAAGGTTTTAAATATGACGGATAACCAGGAAATCAAACCCAAAAAGTTGACACTTGGCAATTCAAAATTATCGCTTAATAAGTCTTTTGATTCTCTTACAGGAGCTCAAAGCTTTGTTAATGCTAAATCTAAAACGCTAGTAGAAGTTAGAAAAAGCTCTATCGGTAGTACTACTACCATTTCATTAAATAAAGAGAGAAATAACTTAGATCAAACTGTTATTGATGCTAATAAGGAAGAATTTAACAGACGTTTATCTATTCTTAAAAAAGCTGCTGAGCAATCTAAATTAAATGACCCTTCACAAATAAGCACTTTAAGTAAACTTGCAAGTATTAACCAGTCTACTAACTTAAAAATAGAAACTCTAGAAACTGATAAAGAAGTTGCACAAAAACGGCAAAATATCACAGAAAATAAAGTAGAAGTTAGTGCTAAAATCGTTCAAGGTGATGAAGATATACTGTCACAAATATATAAAAAGAAAGCAGAAACTTTTGTAAAGTCTCCTTTAGTAGGGATGCGAACACGTTACAGTATAGAATCAGAGAAAGAGTCAGATAAAACAGCAGAGAGTAAAGTAGTTGTACAAAAGATTAAGCTAGAAGAACCGAAAAAATTCAAAAAAGTTGATCTTTTCAATATGCTTAGTGATGATGAGAGTGGTAGTGGTAGAACTAGAACTAGAAGTCTTGCTTCTATAAAAAGAGCAAGAGAAAAAGAAAAACGTAAATTAGTGTTGCAAGCACCTGAGAAAGTATATAGAGAAGTGACGATACCGGAAGTTATCGGTGTTGGTGATCTTGCAAATGCTATGTCTGAAAGAGTGGCGGATGTGATTAAAGAACTAATGAATCTTGGTATTCTTGCTAATGCCAGCCAAGTAATAGATGCCGATACAGCGGAACTAGTTGCAACAAATTTAGGCCATAAGGTAAAAAGAGTCCAAGAATCAGATGTTGAAAATGTTTTAATTAGTGATGATAAGGTTGAAGATTTAAGAACACGTGCACCGGTTGTGACGGTAATGGGCCATGTAGATCATGGTAAAACCTCATTACTTGATGCTCTGAAATCTACAGATATTGCTGCAGGTGAGATAGGCGGCATTACTCAACATATTGGTGCTTATAGAGTAACTCTTGCAGATGGTAGAGCAATTACTTTTATTGATACTCCCGGACATGAAGCTTTTTCGGAAATGCGTTCAAGAGGTACTAAAGTAACGGATATAGCGATTATAGTAGTCGCAGCAGATGATGGAATCAAAACACAAACAGTTGAAGCAATTAATCATGCGAAAGTAGCTGGTGTCCCTATAATTATTGCTATTAATAAGATTGATAAGCCTAATATTGATATTGAGCGTGTCAAAAACGAGTTATATATTCATGAAATTATTGGTGAAGAAGCAGGGGGTGACGTTATGGTTATTCCTATCTCGGCACTAAAGAAAATTAACTTAGATAAACTTGAGGAAGCAATTTTATTAATTGCAGAAATGCAGGATTTAAAAGCAAGCCCTTTCGGTTCGGCTGCTGGTGTTGTAATCGAGTCAAAAATTGAAAAAGGAAGAGGAACGCTAACGACTATATTAGTTCAGAGAGGTACTTTAAAAAACGGTGATATTATAATAGCTGGTACTTCTTACGGTAAAGTTAAAAAGATGACTAATGATAAGGGACTAGAAATAGCGGAAGCAACTCCGTCTGTTCCTGTAGAAATTCAAGGTTTAAATGAAGTGCCTTTTGCTGGTGTTAAATTTAACGTAGTACAAAATGAGAAACAAGCAAAAGATATAGCTGAATATAGAATGCGTCTTGCTAAAGAAAAGAAAATATCTATTGCTCCACGTTCAAGTTTAGAAGATTTATTTTTGAAAGCTTCCGGTAATAGTAAAATTAAGGAATTACCTTTAATTATTAAAGGTGATGTTCATGGTTCAGTTGAAGCAATTTTAGGTAGCTTATTAAAATTACCGAGTGATGAGATAAAACTGCGTATACTTCATAGCGGTGTAGGTCCGATAACGGAATCCGATATATCTCTTGCACATGCTTCTTCCGCTATTATTGTTGGCTTTAATGTTAGAGCAGGGGTAAATGCCTTAACTGCCGCAGAAAAAGCAAAAATTGATATTAGATATTATAGTATAATATATAATTTAATTGATGATGTGAAAGCTATTATGAGCGGTATGCTTGATCCGATTGTCAGAGAGCAATATATAGGCAGCGTAGAAATTAGACGGGTATTTAACGTTACCAAAGTTGGAAAAATTGCCGGTAGCTATGTAACTAAAGGGATTATTAAGAAAGGAGCGGACGTACGCCTATTACGTGATAATATAGTCATTCATGAAGGAAAACTCAAAACCTTAAAACGCTTTAAAGATGAAGTTAAAGAAGTTAGAGAAGGATATGAGTGTGGTATAGCATTTGAAAATTACGAAGATATTAGAGAGAATGATGTAGTTGAGGTTTTTGAGTTAATTCAAGAACAGAGACAATTATAGATAATGTTAGTATTTTAACTCGATTCTGCTACAAGCTCATTGTTGTTGCGGTAATACTCTTTATGTCATTGCAGGAATCCAGTAGAACCTATAAAAACTTTCACGGGAATGACATCTAGTACCATAACAAATTCTAGTTTTTGCGCGCATGACATTTAGTAAGATATCCTCCATTGATACATTTAATCATTTAAGTAAAATATAATAATAAACAAAAGTTAATAATTATTAGTATTTATCTTGACCTCCTTATATTATTTTATTACAATGCAGCGCTAATTATTATAATAAAACATGAGGAAGCATTATGGTAATAATGTCAATTTTTAATAAGTTACAAAATTTAATCACACCTAATATTGCTTCAAAACCAGCCTCCTATCCTGCTAATAGTGAATTTTATTTTATAACTTTTCCAAAGAAAACTACTGATAAAGAACAAAATGCTGAAAATACTGAATTTTTAGTAGTGTTAGATAATACGATTAAGCAGTATGACAAAGAAAGTGTAAGATGTAATAAAAAAATAATAGAAGCTCAAGCTAAATATCCTGTTTTAAGTTCTAAAATAGACTCCCAAGAAGCAGTAAAAATAGTTTACGATTTTGGAGTTAATAGTTTTAGTGAAGTTAAAAAGACAATAGACACGAAATATAAAACTATTAAAGAATCAATAAAGCCTACAGTTAATAAAGTTTACGATTTTGGAGTTAATAGTTTTAGTGAAGTTAAAAAGACAATAGACACGAAATATAAAACTATTAAAGAATCAATAAAGCCTACAGTTAATAAAGTTTACGATTTTGGAGTTAATAGTTTTAGTGAAGTTAAAAAGACAATAGACACGAAATATAAAACTATTAAAGAATCAATAAAGCCTACAGTTAATAAAGTTTACGATTTTGGAGTTAATAGTTTTAGTGAAGTTAAAAAGACAATAGACACGAAATATAAAACTATTAAAGAATCAATAAAGCCTACAGTTAATAAAGTTTACGATTTTGGAGTTAATAGTTTTAGTGAAGTTAAAAAGACAATAGACACGAAATATAAAACTATTAAAGAATCAATAAAGCCTACAGTTGATAAAGTTTATGATTTTGGAGTTAATAGTTTTAGTGAAGTTAAAAAGACAGTAGACACGAAATATAAAACTATTAAAGAATCAATAAAGCCTACAGTTGATAAAGTTTATGATTTTTGGTTTAAATTTAAATTTAATTTATCATTTCAAAAAGTTTCTAATAATGATCAGGTAGAAGAAATTTTAAACACACCTGAGAATGAATTAGATGAAATTTTTGAAAAGATGACATATGAAAAATTGGCAGAATTAATTAATAATATTGCCAATGAGCAAGCACAAAAATTAGTTAATTATATTATGCCTTGTCATTTTGAAAAATTGATGCAATTTATTCCATTAGATACATTAAATATGTATATAGATCAAACCCTTTCTTTAGATGAACTCGTTGAGCAGAAACTAAAAAAATTATCAAATGATGATATTACTGATGAACAGCTTGAAAATATAATTATTTTAGTAGGAGAAGAAAAACTTGTAGAAAAGCTTGATATTATTCCAAATGAAAATTTAGTAAGAATCATGAGTAATATTTCAAATAATAAGCTAGCAACAATAATTTATCATGCCTCAGATGAAAGTCTAGTAAGAATCATTGATATTATTAACTCGGATAATCATCATTTATCAGAATCATTAGTTGGGGAAATAATAACCTTAATACATGACAAGACGTGTGTAAAGCAAGAAGTAGAACCGTATAATGTTAATTATAATATGAAATTATCAGGAGCATTATCAGATTCTAATAATAATTATGGGTTCAGTTTTAACTTAGAAGATGAAATAATAGAACTCTAAATAAAAAAGGATAAGATTTAAGAAAATCTTATCCTTTTTTAGCTATTTTAGCATCAGGAGGGCGTATATAAAGTGGTTCGATAGAGCTATTTAACTTTATAACGCATCGACCCTTACTAGCAATATATCTACAAATGACCCATGCTTTAACTCGTGCAAAACGCGGCAAGGTTATTATACTCGGTAAATGCATAATTTGATTATATATAAATTCAAGTCCACTACCGCAGCAAACTATACTACCTTTGTCATTTGTAAGCAACTTTATAGCATACTTGAAATCTATCAATAACGGCTCTTCTATTTTTCCCGATTTATGAAAAACTTGCATATAAAGCTGTGAGCGGTAAGCGTTTAAAAAGACATATATCTTATCGTACTTTTTAACTTGAGTTATGGCTCTAAAATAAGCATATTCAAAATTGTTAACTGCGACTGCTTTAATATTTTCCTTGGCAAATAATATACCTTTAGCACTAGCTAAACCTATTCTAATACCGGTAAAGCTACCGGGACCGGTAGTGACCGCTAAATAATCTAGATCATCATATGAACATTTAGCTGCTTTCATTACGTCTTCTATCATGGGCATTAGATTTTCTGCTTGCATAGAATGGTTTAATTCTTCTATATATGCAAGAATATTTTCATTTTCAGATATTGCTACCGATGCAGTATTATTTGCTGTGTCAAATGCTAGTATTTTCATAAACTATTCTTTGTAATGCCGTTACTTGATCACGACATTTAGTAAAAAATGTATATTATAAGTTATTTTTTGGATACCGCGATTAAGTCGCGGGATGACACCGATGAAGAATATACTCCATAAAAGCTTGGCGTGCTTCAGCGTGTCTATTATTATGAAATAAATATCTATTAAAAAAATAGTTTGTTAGAGTTAAAGCTTGTCTTTTTTCTTCCAGTGTAATCTTGCTATTATCTGAAAGTAAAAATTTTGGTAAAATCAATAATTTATCTTTATAAGGTTTTCCTACTTCATATGATAATGCTCTACCTGATTTAGGTGATACATAGTATAAATCTTGTTTTACATTACTAACGGCACACTTGCTAAGATCGAGTTTATAACCTGCTATGTCAAGTAAAGCCAGCTCAAAATTAATATAATCACGAAAAAAAAATTTTTTTGATAAATTATCTAAATAGTTAATGAGAAATGAAAAAAAATTAGAATATTCTTCTCTTTCATGCAATAACTCTTTGATTAAAGATATAATGGAATTAAAGGCATATAATTTAGTTTTATTTGTAATAAAATAACCGGTGTAAGATTTGATGAGTTCACATTTAGCTATGCCAATATGTTCATGCAGCCTTGCCATCCAAAGAAAATCTACAATATTACCTTCTTGATATATAAATTTGCTTTTTTTAGAAGATGCTTTTACAACTCCCGAATATAAACCATAATTTTTCGTAAAAACTGTGATAATAAAGGTATTTTCTTTTAAAGGTTTTTTAGCAACTATTACTCCTATATCTTTGATATTCATGTTTTTTTAGTTAATACTATGTTTTTACTTGTATAT
This sequence comes from Rickettsia canadensis str. McKiel, assembly GCF_000014345.1. Taxonomy (NCBI): domain Bacteria; kingdom Pseudomonadati; phylum Pseudomonadota; class Alphaproteobacteria; order Rickettsiales; family Rickettsiaceae; genus Rickettsia; species Rickettsia canadensis. The sequence goes on from NC_009879.1 coordinate 489,568, forward strand.
TTTAAGTTTTCTTTTGTATCATTTTTTCAACTCTCGAGGTCATTTTCGCGTAGGCTGGAATCTAGGTTTTTAAACAAATTGTATACTAAGTTTTAATTTGCATTGTTTTTATATTATTTTTTCTGGATTCACTCATACCTACGTGGGAATGACATGCGTATACTACTTGGTCAAGCTACGATATGAGATAGTTGGCGCTTTGCCAATTCTACGTAATAATGCCCTCACTTCATTTGAATTACCTGTATATATTATATTCTTATACCCTAGTTTGATTGCAGTAAATAAAGCGGCGTGATCATCTCTTACATCTACAGTAAGATCTAAAACTTTCTCAGGAAATTCTTTGCTTAAAGTTTTAAACATATAATCAATTGCTAGCATACCGTAATATTTTACGCTAGAGACATGATTTGTTAACATCAGCTTTTGTTCTACACTAGATAAAAAATCACGTGCTTCTTCTAAATTTCTTATTTCATAAACTATAATCATTTAATTATCTCTTTTAGGTCCTTTAAATGTGAGACGGAAGATATAAATTTATAAGTTAAATTCTCAAGTTTAGAGCAGATAATCTTATTAAATCCAAGTTTTACGGCTTCTTTTACTCTCATTTCTGCTTTTGCAGTTTTTCTTATTTCACCCGATAAGCTTATTTCACCGAAGAAGATGCTTTGCTCAGGTACAGGCTTACCTGTTGCGGCAGATATTAAGCTCGCTGCTACTGCAAGATCCGAAGCAGGATCGGTAATTTTAAGTCCCCCCGCAATGCTTAAATATACTTCATAATTAGCAAAATTCAGTCCTATCTTACTAATAAGTACGGCAAGTATCATTGATAACCTGTTAGCATCCCAACCAACTGCAGAGTGTCTAGGAGTTACCATATTTGATGGTACTATGAGGGCTTGTACTTCCATAAGTAAAGGTCTTGAACCTTCAATTCCTGCAAAAATAGATGTACCTATAACATTCTGCTCTCGCTTCATTAAAAATAGTTCAGACGGATTTGTTACTTCAATAAGTCCGCTACTGCTCATCTCAAATACTCCTATTTCTCCCACACCGCCAAAACGATTTTTGTATGAGCGTAAAATACGGAAATGATTATTATGCTCTCCCTCAAAATATAATACGGTATCAACTAAATGCTCAAGTATTTTAGGACCTGCTAGCTGCCCGTCTTTAGTTACATGGCAGCTTAGCAGGATAATTATATTATTTTGCTTAGCATAATTAACGAGTTCATTTGCACATGTACGAATTTGTGAAACAGTGCCTGGAGGTGAAGATAATTCTTTTGTTGTAATTGTTTGAATAGAATCAATCACTACTAAATCAATATTATTTTTATTAGCTTCTATACTTGTAATAATATCTTCCAAATTAGTAGCTGCTAAAATCTTTGTATTATAATTAGTTAGATTTAGTCTTATAGCTCTTAATTTTATTTGGTTTAATGATTCTTCACCTGTGATATATAAGCAATGTACCTTTGATGCAAAATTACTTGCTGCTAACTGCAGTAACAAAGTAGATTTGCCTATACCAGGGTCGCCTCCTATTAATATAGCAGCGCCAAGCACTAAACCACCACCAAGTACTCTATTAAATTCGCCTATAGGGGTAGGGATGCGTACCTGCTCGGCTACGTTACCAGAAAGCTTATCAAAATCTTGTTTGCTACCTGTTTTAATAATTGTTTTATGTGAACTTACTGTCTCTTCAACAATACTACCCCATACACCGCAATCAAAGCATTGCCCTGACCATTTAGGATTAATATTTCCACAATTAGAACATGTATAATGCTTTTTGTCTTTAGTCATTGTATACTCAGCTAGAACTTCAAAAATTGGCTATGTCGTTCTATAAGTTCTACAGTGCTCACTATTAAGTATACGCTCCGCTCCTCACCTTGCGAACTCCTTACTCTGTCCCCAAGTTGATCTTCGTCTAACAACCTTTTATTTTGCAAGGGCATATCTTAAAATCAATAATTTACTCTTACTATATAGTTTTTTACGTATAATTTCAATATTTTCATCTAAAAAATAGTCATCTAGTTTAGCCATCTCAATAACTATGATAGAACCGTCTTTAAGCCAGTTATTTTTTACCAGTAACTTCATTACTTTAGGTACTATATCCTTATGATAAGGGGGATCGATAAATACAAGATCAAAAGTTTTATTTGCTTTTGGTAGATTTAAGGAATTAAGATTAACAAAATTAATTTTATTTTCAATATTTAGAGATTTAGCAAATCCTTCTGCTATTTTTAGTGAAGACGGATCAATGTCAATTAAGGTAGCAAGACCTGCTCCTCTTGATAGGCTCTCAAAAGCAAAGTTTCCGCTACCGGCAAATAAATCGAGTATGTGAGTATTATCATTAAATAATTTATTATCGGTAAACTCACCGGAGGTTAATATACTAAATATTGCCTCTTTGATCTTACCAGTGGAAGGTCGATATTTGATATTTTTAGCGGTATGTATAATTTGGTTTCTATATTTACCAGATATTATTTTTAACACTTATTTAGTTATATGTTTCTTTTATGACCTTGATTTTTTTGTTCGTCTTTTATTGTTGCAGCGAATCCTTTGTTCTTAGTGTTAGGCTGAACTTTTGCTGCGAATGTACTAGATTTTGTTTGTTGTTTTTCTACAGTTTTATCTTTCTTTTCTTTTATTTCTACTTTTGGCGTTACATTTTGTACACGTTTTAAAATATCTTGTTCTTTAGCTTTATCAATATTATTATTTACATTATTGAAATTTTCTTCTCTTGTTTTAGATTTTTCTGCTTCGGCTTTTTGTCTTGCTTGTTGCTTTTCTGTTACTAACTCATCAATATTTTCAGGAGGTGGTGAGATATATTTATCTATGCTGCTAGTCAAATTTTGAAATGATTTTTGAATATTGCGTAAAGGTTTTTGAATAAATTTATAAGTTCCGGCAGCAACTGCTACACCGGCCAAAATACTTGCTCCTAGAATGATAGCTTTAGTAGTTAGTGCCGTACCAGTGACTAATAACATAGGCATTGCTACAAAAGGTACAGCTGCTAATGCAAGCCCTGCTACTATTGCAACCCCTACTAAAAATTTTTTACTTGCTAAAAAATTTGTTATGCTGCTCATGCTTGATGTAGTACTTTTAGCAAGCTTTGTACAAAACTGTCCCACTTCGGTTTTCAGGAACCAACCACTTTTCTCTCTTGCATGAATTTTGTCTTGTAATTTATCATGTTCGTTATTAACATTTACAGATGTTATTTTATCGTCTTTATCATGATGTTCTAAATGCCCTTTAGCGTCACCTTTAGTATAATGCATCTTTGTAGCATCGTCGACCTTTGCTTGATCAAAATCTGCTCCTGCTTTATTTATTCTAGCTAGATTTGCTGCTTTTAGATTAGCTTGTTTTAGATTTGCTTCTTTAAATATAGCATCAAGTGCTTCTGCTGCTTGCATATCAGCATTTTCAAGTATAGCTTTTTCTAAATTCGCTTTTGTAAGGTCAGCTCGTTTCATTATTGCGTTTTTAAAATTAGCTTCCTTAGCATTCATATTTTTAGCAATAGCATCGGCAATATTTAATCCTTCAGCTTCAGCTTTTTCTAAAGTAGCATTACTTAACTTAGCAAATTGTGCACTTGCATCAGTAAGTATAGCACCGGTAAGGTTAGCATATTCAAGATTTGCTTTATCAAGTAAAGCCTTGTTCATATTAGCATTAACAAGATTAACTCTTTCCATAATAGCATTTCTTAAATCTGCTTCTTCTAAAGATAATATATTTTCAAATTCAGCATCACTAAAATAGGCATTTCTTGCAGTGATGCTTTTCATGTTACATTGCTTCTTGAATTTTGCTTCTAACGCATGTGCATTATGCATAAAAGCATTTTCAAGATTAGTAGAAATGATATTTGCTTGATCTAGAAGTGCATTATTTAAAACCACTCCCTGCATTTGAACTCTTTGCATATCTGCGTAAGCAAGCGATATACCGGTAAGATTAGAATTTTTCCATTCTGAATCTTTAATAACTAACTTTTCGGCATCGGCATTAACCATCATAACCGCATTAAATTTGCTATTTGTTACCTCTGCTTCAGATAAATCTATTTTAGGCATATAGCTTCTCGACATATCACTATTTTTAATTTTGCTATTTTTAAGATCAGCAAAAAGAAATCCTGCGTTACGAGCTGTAACATTTTGAAAAACAGCATTTTGTAAATTAGCTCCTTCAAAATTAGTAAAATCTAGGTTACAATTTAAGATTTTAATATTTTCTAAGTTAGCTGCAGCAAATAATGTATTCTTCAGGTTAAGATTAGTAAGAGTTTTACCTGATAAATCAATTTCTGAAAGATCAGGAATTATATGTATATCTTCTGAAAGTTTTTTGTGCTTTCTAACAAATGCAGTAAGAGATAATTTTGTATCAGATTGTTTTGCTGCTTCAGCTAAATATAGATCAAATTCTTGAGAAGTTAATTTTATATATTTTTTTGATATATCTCGTTCTTTGGCAGTTGAACCTATAATATATGATGGATCTAGTGTTATTTGTATTTTTTCATCTTTTAGCTGTTCAAGAATACTATCTAGACCCTTACCACAGAACATTCTAAGATTATCTAAAACATGTACCTCAGTTTCTAATTTATTTACTTGTTGCTGTAATAGGTTGATTTTCGCTAGTTTATTTTGTTGGTTTTGAGCAATAGTTTCTGCACTATTCCAAAAAGCATTTAAAAAATTGGTAACAATTCCAGGATTATCTAAGTTTTGCTTTAAATCTTCTAACTCTGCTTGCTTAGTTTTTAGCTCTTTTGATTTAACTTCCCATAAAGTTTTTTCGTCTTCCCCAGCCAAAATATATTTCTTTCTGTTTGTAACTTCATCTATAACTATTTCTTTAATACGTTCTTTTTCTAAATCTTTATCTATGTATTTATTTAATCTTTCAAGATCTGAAAAAGATAGTTTTATATCTCGTATTTTATCTTTTAGATTAGGGATTTTATAGTTATCATAGTCATAATCTTTATAATTAAAATCTGTATAATGAAGATTTGCCCCTCTAAAGTCAGTACCGATAAATTTACAATCATTAAATTTTACATTTGTTAAATCTGAATCACATAATATGGTATTTGTGAAATCACAATTATTAAATACGGTGTCTATTAGTATTGTACCTTGAAAATTAGCATTCATTAAATCTTTATCATTGATCTCTTGATCTGCTAAACTAGCAATAACAATTTTGTCCTTATCATTAGAGAAATAGGTTTTTTTGATAAAATCATTTAGTGAAACATTAGGGTTATCTTTTATATAATCAAGGTAATCATTTAAGTCTTTTTCTTCACATTTATATATATTAAGGTTTGTCATATGTTTTTATATGATTCGTTAAAACATATTAATTAGTAACACATTATTAATTATTTTTCCAGTATTTTATTATTTATTTCTTTATAATCTCCAGGTTTTAGATTACCTATTGTAAAACTACCATATTGAACCCTAATTAATTTGTTAACTTTTAGTCCAAAATACTCGAATATTCTTCTAATTTCACGATTTTTTCCTTCAAATAAAACTATTTCAAACCAAGCGTTAGTATTATTTCCCCTTAGTAATTTTATTGAATAAGGATTATACAATATGCCGTCAATTTCTAAATTTTTATATTCACTTTTTAGTAGAATATCAGGATTTCCGTATGCCCTGACATGATATACTCGCTTTAACTTATTTGAGGGTAATTCAAACTGTCTTGCTAAATCACCGCTATTAGTTAGTAATAACAAACCTTCACTATTTAAATCTAATCTACCTATTGAAATCACACGAGGTAAACTGGTTAAGTCCTCAAACACGGTTTTACGAGATAAAGGGTCTTTATGAGTGGTAATTAAACCGACAGGCTTGTAATAGATCCAAAGCCTTGGTTTTTGCGATTGATTGATTAATATGCCTGATACTTCAATTTGATTACTAATATCAACATTTGTAGCCGGTGCTAAAATTGTAATGCCGTCTACTTTTACCTGCCCTTCAGCTATCAGCTTTTCAGCATCACGTCTAGAACAAACTCCTGAATTACTAATTACTTTGGCTAACCTCTGCATTGTGAAATATAGTAAATTTTAATAAAAAAATATAAAAATGCCATTAAAAAGCAATATTAATTTGATATAAATCTATTAATAATGTTAATTATACTGATCAAAACTTTTTATTCTTTAAAATTCTTATCTTTTTTAGCTGATTTTCTTTTTAGCGAAAATTAAGTCTTTTTTCTTTAATCTAAATTTCATTAAATGATGCAAAAACTTATTGGTTCAAACCTGTTAATTTTAGGTACTTGTATAGGTAGCAGTATGATAGCACTGCCTATGGTATTAGCAAAATTAGGTATAGTTTATAATTTGGTTTATAATATAATTATACTTCTTGAATTAATTTAGAGCTTAACCTTCAAGCTGGTAAAGGCTTCACACTTGGAAAATATTTTTCAGGACATACTGCTCAAATCATCGGTACGGTGCACGGTAAGCCTTAAGCTCCTTTCATATGCGTTACTTGCAGTATTTATATACAGATGTTCTTCAATATTACAGAAGTTATTAGCTTTAAATACGAGTATAATTTATATAGGCGCATGGTATATTATTATTAGCATTCTCATTACCTCTAAAGTTAGTAGAGTATATAAATTGTGTGCTATTTATCGGATTACTTAATAATTGCAATTTTATTACTGGTGTAGCTGTTATATAAAGCAAAGATAAAAAATTTTTATTATCCTAAGTTGTAAAAATATCTAATTATTATATATTTAATTGTCGGAGGATTATGAACTTGTTAATAGTAACTAAATTAACTATTAAATATTATGATAGTAGAATATAATATAAAAACAATGAAACAAGTGGGAAATAATGAGCAAATATTTCTAGTAAAGAAATATGTAGGAAAACAGATAAAAATTTTAACCTTAAATGATGGTACTAGTAATAAAGCCTGGCAGATTTGTTCCTGATAATGGATATGGCTTTATAGTAAAATAATAATAAGCTACTTGATAAAGTAATAAGATGGGTAGAAAAAATAAGAGACGCAAAAATTTTAATGAAATAATTTAAACAGCATTAAAAGTCCTGTGCTCTAAATTACTAAATTTAGAATATTGACTATCATAGTAAAGCGAAACATTTCCAATCGGTCCGTTACGATGTTTTGCAACAATTATATCAGCAATGTTATATACTTTGTTAAGCTTATTTAACCATTCGGCATGTTTAGCATCGTCTGCTGCCGGTTCTTTTCTAGTTAGATAATATTCTTCACGGTAAATAAACATTACTATATCTGCATCCTGTTCTATAGTTCCTGATTCTCGAAGATCGGATAGCATAGGTTTTTTGTCCTCACGCAGTTCTACTGCTCTTGAAAGCTGAGATAATGCAATAACCGGAATATTTAACTCTTTTGCTATTGCTTTTAAACCTTGGGTTATTTCTGCAATTTCGCTAACTCTATTTTCAGCTTTACTGACTCCTCTAATTAATTGTAAATAATCGATAAATAATATACCGAGATTATGCTGGCGTTTCATTCTTCTAGCTCTTGTTCTTATAGTGGTAATAGATAGAGCAGGGGTATCATCGATAAAAAATTGTAATTCCGATAAAGTATTTGCTTCCTTGCGCAGACGGTTATATTTTTCTTCACCTAAAACCCCTGTACGCAAAGAAGTAGAATCAATTTCTGCACACATTGAAAGTAGACGCGTGGTTAGCTGTTCTGAGGACATTTCTAAAGAGAAAAAACCTACGGACTGAATTTCTTGATTATCACGAATATTCTTAAGACGCATATTATTACAGGCATTCAGTGCAAGATTTATAGCAAATGCTGTTTTACCCATCGATGGCCGTCCTGCAAGAATTATAAGGTCAGAATTATGAAAGCCAAATAATTTATTATCTAGATCAATCAAACCGGTAGATATACCGATTACATGATCATTATTTTTCATAGCTCTATTGATGTTAGCTAATGACTCTGAAATAGAAATACCGATTTTGGTAAAACTCTTTTCGTTTAAGCCTTTGCTAGCTAAATTGTAAAGTTTAGCTTCGGCATATTCAATCTGTTCCTTTGCTTCAACTTCTAATGAAGAATTATAAGCATTATTTACTACTTCTTCACCGATATTTATTAAATTACGCTTTATTGCTAAATCATATATTATTTTACCGTAATCAATCGGATTTATTACCATCATTGACATGGTTATCAATTTTGCTAAATACTCTGATCCTTCTATTTTTTGAAAGAGTTCATCTTGAGTTAACATACTACGTAAAGTAATAGGTGTAGCTATAAGCCCTTTTTCGGTAATTGCTTCAATTGCATTATAAATTTTTTGATGAATCGGTTCAAAGAAATGCTCTAAACGTAAAAATTCCGATACGTAATTTAGTAATTCGTTATTGGTTAGAATTGCCCCAAGTAGCATTTGCTCTGCTTGAATATTTGAAGGTAATACCCTTGGTATGGGAATATCTGCTTCTTCCTTAGTATCTATATTTTTATCGTTGTTTATTTTATTACATGCCATTTTGGTTGATTTATATAATTAACAAATAAGTATAATTTTACAATTTTATTGTACATTAGTTCAAGCTTTATCTGCAGTATATATAGGATAGCCTGTAGTTAAACCAAGCTTAATACAAGTTCAATCTTCAAGTGATCAACCTAAGTGGTTGGTTTGCTTTTTAATATCAACAGTAAGAAAAGCGTGTTCTTGATTGAAGTGAATAAAGGAATTAATCAACAGTTCTATAGCACCTTTACATTCGTAAAGTTCATTTCAGATTTTAGCAAAATTCCTGCTACTTCAGACACATTAATATATACATTTCCTAAGCATTTTTATTCTATATTAACATTTTCATTTTAATTACCGCCAAGAGAGAAGAAGCATCAAATATTACCTTATAACCTTCTTTTAAATGTAATTATTTTTGATATGAAGCCGGAAGAGACATTTTACTTCCTTATCATAATAATAGTACCGTTGTCATTTTAGTAACTAATTTTTATTAAACACTACCCCAGCGTTTAATTAAATTAGTTTCAATATCAAAACAATCTAAAATTCTAGTAACGGAATGATTTACTATATCATCTATACTTGCAGGGTTATTATAAAAAGCTGGCACGGGCGGTGCTATAATGCCACCGTAACTCGCTACTTTTAGCATATTTTCTAAATGTCCGATATGGAGAGGAGTTTCACGAGTCATTAAAATAAGTTTTCTTCTGTCTTTAAGTACAACACCTGCTGCTCTACTAATTAAAGTATCCTCAATTGAGTGAGCAATACTTGCTAAGGTCTTCATACTACAAGGGGCTATTATAATGCCTGAAGTTTTAAAAGAGCCGCTAGAGATAGTAGCTCCTAAATCTTTATCGTCATAATAATAATTTGCTAAATTTTTTATTGCTTCTATAGAATATGTAGTTTCAGCTTTTATAGTAAGAGCCGCTCCATCTGAAATAACTAAATGAGTTTCGATATTTTGCTGCTTTAGTATTTCAAGTAAACGAATACCGTATATTGCTCCTGAAGCTCCGGAAATTGCTATAATAATCTTTTTTTCTTTATTCATCTCGGTTCTATAATTTATAAGTTTAGTATATAATAAAAAAAATTTATAAAATACATTTATATGCAAATAGCAAAAATATTATTACCGGTAGCAAAATTATTTCCGCTAGATTATTTAATTCCTAAAGATTTATCTGTAAATATAGGTGATCTTGTCATAGTGTCTTTTAGAAATAAGGAATTAACCGGTATAGTATGGGAGCTTGTATCAGATTCTGAAATACAAAAATTAAAAACTATTCATAGGAAAGTATCGCTAAACTTAAATATTACTCCAGAAGTTTTAGAATTAATTAAATGGATGAGTGTTTACTATATGTCAGAGCTTGGTAGTATAGCCAAGTTAGTATTACCTATAGATATTGCTGCAAAACCTATAAAAATTAAAGAACAAAAAGTAAATAACGATTTTATATTACCTGATCTATCAGAAGAACAAAAACAAGCAGTAACAGTCTTAAATGAAAGTAATAAGCCGGTAATTATAAAAGGTGTTACTGGTTCTGGTAAAACAGAAATATATTTTCATTTAATAGCAGATTACTTAGTAAAAGGTAAACAAGTGCTTATTATGCTTCCTGAAATTGCACTTAGTACACAAATTATTAATCGTTTTATAGAGCGTTTTGGGTTTGAGCCTATAATATGGAATTCTAGTGTTACGAAAGCTCAAAAGCAAATGATTTTAAGAGGCATATTAATTGATAAAGTTAAAGTAGTAATTGGGGCTAGAAGTAGTTTATTTCTGCCTTTTAAAAATTTAGGTCTAATAGTGATTGATGAAGAGCATGATGAATCTTATAAACAAGATGATGGGATATTATATAATGCTAGGGATACAGCTATCGTCAGAGGTACATTTGATAAAGCACAAATTGTTTTGTGTTCGGCAACACCATCTATTGAAACAATGTATAATGTAGATTTAGGGAAATATCGTTTAATTAATTTAATTAATAGATATAAAAATGCTCATTTGCCGAATATAGAAGTGATTGACATGACTAAAGAGAAGTTACCTAAGAATTCCTATTTATCTAAGATTCTTATAGAAGCTATAAAAGCTAATTTAGCTAATAAAAAGCAAACATTATTATTTCTTAATAGGAGAGGTTATGCTCCACTAATGCTCTGCAAAGCTTGCGGTTACAGATTGACCTGCAAATATTGTTCTAGCTGGATGGTAGTACATAAAGCGAATAAAAAACTTGAATGTCACCATTGTGGTTATCAAAGTAAAATTTTTAGTGTTTGTCCTGAATGTCTAGAAGATGCAACATTAACTATTTGCGGTCCAGGTATAGAGAGAATAGAAGAGGAAGCAAAAGCGCTCTTTCCTGAGAGGAAAATTGCAGTTATAAGCAAAGATCATGCTAAAAATACTGAAAAAATAGCACAGATTTTGCATCAAATAGAAAATTTAGAAATTGATATATTAATAGGGACACAAATGATTACTAAAGGTTATCACTTTCCAAATCTTACTTTAGTGGGAGTAATAGATGCCGACCTTGGAAGTAATAATGCCGATCTTAGAGCATCTGAGCGAACTTTCCAGCTACTACATCAAGTAGGTGGTAGAGCGGGGAGGGGTGATAGTAAAGGTTTGGTATATTTACAAAGCTATTGTCCTAATAATATAATTTTTAGTTATGTTAAAGTCAGTTATGAAGATAGTTTTTTTGCACATGAACTTGAAATAAGAAAGTCAGCATATATGCCACCGTTTTCCAAAATGGCATCGGTAATTTTATCAGGTGCTAGTGAACATAAAATTCTAGCAATTGCTAAGAATATGGTCAGAATTGCACCAAAAGCAAACGTGAAAATTTTAGGACCGGCAAGCTCATTAATGTCAAAGCTTGCCGGTAAATATCGCTACCGAATACTTATTATAGCCGATAAGAAATTTAATTTACAGAAATATTTAAAATTTTGGCTCAGCCTTATAAAAATTCCTTCTTTTTGTCAGATAAAAATAGATATTGATCCTAAGAGTTTTTATTAAATTTTGTGCACAGAATCTAGCTTCTATATTTTTCGCCTTTATGCTTATTCGACGGTGGAACATTAGATGAATGAGCAGAAGGATTAGTAAGAGATTTTTGTATTTTTGCTATAGCTTGTTTAATATTTTGAGTAGAATTTTTATAGCATCTTTATAAAAAGCATCTTTCACTTTATAAAAGAATTTTTGATAAAATAACCTCTTTTTGAGGTAATCCTGACTTGTTTTATTAGTCGTCCTAATGATTTTTAACAGTAACGTCAAGACACTTTCCCTGCAATAGAACCGCTTAATTCTATATAGTGGCTCAATTCCGGAATACAATAATCTTTGATATCAATATGATTGATTTTTTAAAAAATTCTCTATTTTTTTCTTCGGTTAAATTAGAGTGTTTGTTTGTTATGTGTTTCTTCTGGTATCTTTGTTTAGTCCAGAGCCGGTTTTGAAAGAATAATAGGCTTTAATTTGCAGAGAAGGGGTATCGAAACTATATTAAATACCTTGGGCTGCAGTTAAATCAGTATGTTTTTTATATGCCTCGTCCCATGCCTTGATTTGCTCAGAAGTAGGTTTTGTAGGAACAACTGGTTTTATATTTTCTTGTGCCATATTAAACTCCTATTATTTATTTACATAATTAAACCATATTTTTATTTTCGTTATAAATTTGCTTAAATTTTTATAGATTGTAAGCAAAATTTCTTTTTGTATTGCAATATTTTTACTATAAGATAAGGCTTATTAATTAAAATGAGATATGAATTTTATGTATCCTCTTGTTAGACTTAGAAGAAATAGAAAAGCATTTTGGCTTAGAGAGTTAATAGCTGAAAGTAATTTATCGATCAATGATTTAGTGCTACCTTTATTTGTTGTTGATGGGCATAATGAAAGACAAGAAATTAAGACTATGCCTGGTATATATCGTTTACCGATCAATCAAATAGTAGAGACCGCTAAAAGAGCAGCAGAGCTTGGTATTAATGCTATTGCATTATTTCCTAGTATTGATCAAAGTCTAAAAAGTAAAAATGCCAACGAGGCTTATAATTTAGATAATTTGATATGTAGAACTATTAGAAGCATCAAAAACGCTAATGTTGATATTGGTATAATATGCGATGTAGCACTAGATCCTTATACCACACATGGTCATGACGGTATTGTGTATCACGGGGAAGTTGATAATGATAAATCAGTAAGAGCCTTAAGTAATCAAGCACTAGTGCTTGCAAAAGCAGGGGTAGATATTGTTGCACCTTCCGATATGATGGATGGCAGAATCGGAGCTATAAGGAAATACCTTGACAAAGAGGGGTTTATAAATGTCGGAATTCTTGCTTATGCAGCTAAATATGCTTCAAGTTTTTACGGTCCGTTTCGCGATGCAATTAGGAGTAACAAAAGGAATTATTTAGATAAATCAAGCTATCAAATGGATGTACGTAATATTAAGGAAGCAATGCTTGAAATTGAACACGATATATCTGAAGGAGCTGATATGGTAATGGTTAAACCAGGTATGCCGTTTTTAGATGTTATTCGTGAAGCAGCAAATAATTTTAATGCTAAAATTTTTGCATATCAGGTTAGCGGAGAATATGCAATGTTAAAATTTGCAGCTGAAGCAGGGGCAATTGACTGGGAGAGTACCATAATTGAATCATTAACTAGTTTTAAACGTGCAGGAGCAACTGCGATATTGACCTACGCAGCTCTTGAAGTAGCTGAAATATTAAAGAACAATAAAATTAAGTAGCAAAACGGCTTCTGCCCTGGCTTATGCCCTCGCTTCTGCCCTTGATATAAAATAAATAATATGTATTTATATCAAAATTATCAATTTTATATAAATCATTATAAAGAGGCGAGGATGAGGCAAAATAAGAAATCAGTATTTAAAGGTTGGAATTTTTTAAGGCCTAAAGTAGGTGGAGCTAATGATGTAGGAGAGCATGGTGGAGTATATCAAAGCTCAGACGGTAAAATTACGGCGATGATAAAAAAAGAGACTTCAATCTCAAAAAATATAGCCGAGTTTTTAGGATCTCAAATTTTTGAAACTATAAGTCCTGGAAATGGAGCAAAGGTTAATTTAATTAGTCCTGATCATTTTAATAAATCTAAAGTCTTTGATTCGCAAATATATGTCAAATCTGAGTTTTTTGAGAATTATATTAGCGATATGTATGTGGACATGGATAAACATATGTCTGCTACAACTAAACCAAGTTCTTGGTTTAGAAAAGACGGTGGTAGACCGCTTTTTATGGGGACTCGAAATAAATTATTTAGAACCTTAGAAAATGCTTTTAAGGAAATTAAGTATCAGAACTTTGAAAATATTATGCCGGCAAGTTTATTGATCGGCGATTTTGATATACATGTTGGAAATATAGGAGTTATCAGAGACCAAAAAAATCCAAAAACTTTACCTAAATTAGTAAGAATTGATTTTGCCGGTAGTTTTAATAATTTAACAAATAATATCTACCCTAATTCAAGAGCTAAACATTTGCCGTGGTTTGGGCCTACTAATCATTTTAGAGAATTTCCTTCTAGTTTTAGAAAAAAAAATCCTAAATTTGCCGATAGCTTACTTGCAGTTTCTAAAATTGATTTAAGTAAAACTATTGATAAAAGTTTTGATGAATTAACTAAATATTATAGTAATGAAGCAATTGCAGAATTTGCAAAACAAGCGATACCAAAGAAATTTAATAATACAAAATCTAAAGAAATAACGCCTGAAGAAATTAAGACTAGTTTAATAGATGTAATGCAAAAAAGGCAAGAATCCTTAAAGGAATACGGCTTAGAAATTAAAATAAATAGTTTAATCTCTAAAAAATATAGTTTTCCTTATTATGAAGTGAAAGAGCAAGAATTAAAAACATTAATGAGAGAATATCCTGATTATTTTGAGAAAATTCTTAATTATAAAGCAAGTAAAAAAGGAGGACAAAAAATTAAATTAAGAAATAAAGTTACTACTAATGTTACAAGAATTTTAGAAATACTCGGTGTTAGGGATAGTGCAAAAAAACATTTAATAAAGACAATAAAACGTTTAAATGAAGATATTAAATATGAAAGAAATTTAACTGATTCTTCTGATAAAGTAAAAATAAAAAAAGAACCAGAACAAAAATTGGTAAAGACAAATGTAGATGCAAATAGAGAATATGTAGATGCTCTAGAAAAATTCAAGAAAGAAGTTGAAACGGATTATATTGTTAGTGTTACTCCAAGTCAATTAGGTCTAACTAAAAAAGCTAAAACGAAAGACCAAGATTTATTAAAATTAGATGAAGAAGATCTAAAACATATAAAGAATCTAAAAGAAAAGATTATGAAACCGACAAAAACTACTTTAGTTGATGTTGATAACAAAAAACCTTTTAAATCTAAAGCAAGCAAAGCTGAAATTAGAAAATAAATGAACCAAGCAATAAGAAGCCTACAACTAAGTAATTAATCAGTAAAAGCCCATATTGAATCGGCAGGTTCATTAGCTCAATCTTTTTAGAAAAATACATGGCTTTTACTACTTTAAGATAATAAAAAGCAGCAACTATACTAGTAAAAATACCACAATAAGCTAGTGCAAATTCTCCTTGATTAATTGCTTGGTAAAAAAGGTAATATTTACCGAAAAATCCTGTAAGAGGAGGGATGCCAATCATTGAAAACATAACTATGCTAATTACAGCCGCTATAGTTTTATGGTTCTCTGCAATTCCTTGTATAGTTTTAAAACTAGCTTTATCGGCGTCTTTACCAAGTAACATAATTAAGCAAGTAAAAAATCCTATACTCCCTACCGCATATATTAGAATATATAGTAGAGCTGTTTTATATCCGTCTTGATTATGTAGAAGCACGCCTATTAATACATAACCGATATTTAAAATAGTGCTATATGCCATTAATCTTTTTAGAGAAGTTTGACGAATAGCTCCAAAAGATCCAAATAGCATAGATAATATAGCAATGATCTTTATTAAATTATAATTAATAGGATGATAATCACCTATAATAAATTTGCTGATATTTAATAAAACGGCAACCATACCGATTTTAGAAGCAGCAGTAAAATAAGTAACTGACGCTATCGGGGATCCTTCATATACGTCAGGTGCCCAAAAATGAAGTGGAACGCTTGAGAGTTTAAAGAAAATACTGCTTAAAAATAATACAATACCGATTATTAAACCAATGTTTGTTGAAGAAGAATTATTGAGCTTATATAAAATGTCTTCAAATTGTACGCTTCCCCCAAATCCATATATAAACGAAATCCCGAATAATGATAAACAACTTACTAAACTACCCAAGATAAAATATTTTAAAGCACCTTCCGATGATTTAATATCATTTAATTTGAATCCTGCAAGTGTATATGAAGTTAAAGCAGTAAGCTCCATACCGCAGAATAATAATAGAAAATTCTGTGATGAAATGGCAACAAAAATACCTACAGTCGATAATAACATTAAAGTAATAAATTCACACTTTAATTTCTCGTTGGCAAGAATAGAGTAACCACGGTATATAATAATGGATATAATAGTGAATAGTAAGACTATGCTTTGACTAATACCAATATTTATTCCGGTAGCAAATGAGTGCCATACTCCTTCATAGCTTGAATAATGAAAGGTAAGAAAAATTGATAATATGCATAATAAAATAATTATATTAGAAATAATTCTATTTTTATTTGGTATCATTACAGCAAAAAACTGCCCTAAAAGGGCTATTATAATTAAAGTTATTTCAGGAAGTAGCAGTAGCATATAAACTAATATTATTTATGGAAATATGGATATTAGTAAATAAATCATTTTTTATCAACAAACTTATATATAATTATTGTACTTTAAAACTGCATCTAATTAAAATTATTTTCTTTTATACACTAATAGTAGAAAAATTTAATACTAAAAATTATTTTATGCAAAAAAAGAAAAAACTTTAAAATGATGAGATTGTACGTAGTGCATTTGAAAAATCTATAGTTGCTAAAGAGTTTTTTGAAATGCATTTACCACCATTATATAAAGGATAGTTTTATAGAGCCTAATTTTAAGAAATCTATATCGGATATTTTATTTTCTAATTTGACAGTGAAATCGGCTATTTATTTTTATTGTTATTACATCAAAGTAAACCTAATTATTATATGGGCTTTTCGCTTGTTCAAGTATATGTTAAATATTGCAGAATATCATATGAAAGTACTAAAAAATAAAAAATTTCCTTTCATATATCCTTTAGTGTTTTATAATGGCATACAAAAATATAATGTTCCTTTAAATTTATGGGCATTATTTGAAAAGAGTGAATTAGTACAAGCTACTTGGATTAATGATTGTCAACTGAATTAATATTCATGAAATTTTTGATGAGAAATTAAAAGTAAATCCTTGTCGGAATGTTATAATTTTTTATGAAGCATATTCATAAACGAGCATTGATAAAAAAATAGCAAGAAATAGCCGATCTTTTAACTACATTTGCTGAAATTAATATAGGGATTGATTATAGAGTTAATTTTATAGTCCCTTTGGTGGTTAAAACCTCCATCTTCCAGATGGGAAAGCTTTAGCTTGCCATGTTGAGCCATGATGTGTTAGCATCATAAGCCCCATGACTCAATATAGCAACAAATCACGCACCGTTTACTATCATCGATATCCACATATAGTGTGGATTACAAAATATCGATACAAGGTATTAACCTATGACATCAAAAAGCGAGTGAGAGAAATTATTGCAGTAGTTGTAGAAGAACTCAATGTTAAAATAGAAAATGGAGTAATATCAAGCGATCATATACATATATTTGCCAATATACCACCTCATATTAAAGTGAGTGAATTTGTGCAAAAAGCCAAAGGGAGATCATCAAAAAAATACAAGAAGAATTTCCAATATTAAGAAAAAAGTATTGGGGTAGACATTTATGGGTGGTAAGAGAATACTTTAGTGCGACTAGTGGTAATGTGACTGATGACATGATTAATGAATATATTAATAGACATACTGATGCTCATGAACCAGCAATGACTACTAATATAAGACTGGAATAAGCTTTAGCTTGATTCAGCGACTTCTAGTCGCTATAGACAAACTTTCATCTCTTAGATGACAGTGATTGATTCTATGCTTTGACCAAAGCTAGTCAAAATGATATAATAGAAATAGAAAAAATACTTGAAATCCTGAAACAGGACAAGAAATTATGGGAAGTATAATACATTACTTGGAAAAGCAAGGTATTGAAAAATTTATACATATCCGGTGTAATGAAATTAAAAGTAAAAGAAAAAAATCCTTACAGCCACAAATTTAATTAAGGTTGGTTTAAAAACTGACTTGATAGTTACCTCAACCAGATTAAAGAAGGAAGAGGTTGAAAAACTTAAATAAATTATACATGTATTTATTATCATTTATATTAAAAGGAGTAACTACATTATTCCGTCAATTATGGTTATCTGTTAGCTCTATAGAGTTTTATACAGACGTATATAGAAACTATCAAGGATATGGAATAAGATATTTATTTACTGTATCTTTTATTCCATCAATAATTTATTGTATTTTTATATTAAATTACATAATAACTTTAAAAGATTATTTTAACGGAATACAATCATCAAAAGTTACAGATAATATTGAATATATTATCAATCAATTACCGGAAATTAAATATAATAATTCAAAAATTTTAGTTGAAGAAGTAGAGCCTATATATTTATATAGTAAAAATAACAATAAAATAGTAGTTATTGATACAAAAAATCAAGTTTCTAACAAAGAAAAAAGCAAAATACCCTTTGTACTTGAAGAGAATAAGCTTAGGATAAATTTAATTGTGGCCAATACTAAGAAAAATTTTCCAAGTACTGTTAACTATTCTGAGATATTCAAACAAAATGAAGTAATTTTAACTCCTGAAATAATAAAAAAATATTTTGCCAATAATTTACTATATGTAGCAAATTTATTTATTTATTTTGGTATGCCGGTTATTATATTATTTTGGTTTGTAACATTCTTATTAGAAAGAAGTATTATAGTGTTGTTAGTGTATAGCTTAGCTAATTTACTTACTACTAAAACTTCAATACAAACTTCTATAAGGTTAGTAATGTTTTCAAGCGGAGTACCGATAATATTACAACCGGTTATTATTATATTAATACCAGAATTAAGTATATTATTACAGCTACTACAAATGCTTACAACTTGTTTAGTATTTATCGCTATTTGGCAAATTAACAAGAGCCTGTCGAGTTATATATAAGAAAAATCGATTATCGTATTATATGTGATTTTAAATCCTCAATTTACTAAAAACAGTCTGTTATTAAAAAGTAAAAGTTTTTAGTTTTTATTGTAAAAATGAGAACTAAAATTATTTTTTTATAAACTTAGAGTATTTAAATGGGTACAGAAAAAAAGAAAGTAAGGTTTGCATAGGAGCTTGAAGTTAAAGAATTTGCTCAAAATCAAGAAGCAACAGAAGTAAACCTTATAAAAGGAAGAGTAATTAATATTGATGCTAAAGGCTGCTTATTTAAAGCCGGATCAATTAGTAATTCATGAAAGAAAAGCTACTGGAGTAAGAAAGATTGAAGTAAAGAGAAACCTAAATTTCTTTTAACAAATTTTCGCTGTAGTAGGTCTTATAAAAGATACAAAAATAATTAAAGAAGATTTACTTATACTGCCGGTGATATAAAGGAATATTAAAGGATAACGGTCAATTTCTAATCCTATAGAAAATTTGTTGATAAAATAGAGATCTTCAAATTTGTTTTATATTAACAAGCTAATTATTTATTAATTAAATAATATATTACTTGACTAAATTACTTAGGTATTGTAAACATTAAAATTTAAGTTTTATAAAGTGAATAGCAAAATTACTTAAGTCATTTGCTATTGGCAATTAATAGGTTGGTCATATGATGCTGACGATGAAAGGAAGATATGCTGTAATGGCAATACTTGAAATTGCTTTAAAATCAAGTGCTGCACTGGTTCACTTTTGAATGAAATTTCCATAAAACAAAATATATCGCTTAACTATTTAGCGCAAATATTTTCTAAACTTAAAAAAGCTAATTGAGTTAAGGCCATTAGAGAATTGAAAGGTGGGTTTAATAGTTTAATAGGTAACCTTGAAGAAATAAAAATCTACTATTATAGACACCGTTAACGCAAACTTTATAATGACTACCTACTATAAGAAATCAGTTAAAACTTGCATACCTAATACAATAAAATGTAATTCGCATAAATTATGGACAGGTCTTGGGAAGTATATTAGAGATTATTTTGAAAAATATCTATTAAAGATGCCTTGAATTTAAATATATGATATATTTAGACCATAATGCCACTACCGTTATTGACTTTAGAGTTAAGGAATTCATAATAAGTTTAATGGATATGGAGCTTAACCCTTCATCAGCACATAGCTCAGGTAGATTTGCTAAGAATATCATAGAAATAGCACGCTCACAAATAGCAACGGCTCTTGGTATAACCTTATCATCTAGAGAATACGATATTGCTTTTACATCGTCAGGTACTGAAAGTAATAATTTAATAATGAAAAATTTTTATGACGGCGATATTTTTATTTCAGCTATTGAACATTTATCAATCTATAGCCATATAAAATATGCTCCAAATATTAAAATTATAAAAGTTGATAATCAAGGTTTAGTTGATTTAAAACATCTAGAAGAATTATTATCTCAAAGTAGTACTGCTAAAAAACTAGTTTCCGTAATGATGGCTAATAATGAAAGCGGGGTTATACAAGATATAGCTGAGATAAGTAAAATAACTAAAAAATATGAGGCAAAATTTCATAGTGATTTAATCCAATCATTAGGAAGAATACCTATAAATATTAAAGATTTAGGGTTAGATTTTGCTACAATTTCAGGACATAAAATAGGAGCAGGGCAGGGTAGTTCTACTTTAATTTCTAACTCTAACTTTCAAGTTACTCCAATGATTATAGGGGGAGGACAAGAAAAAGGGATAAGATCAGGCACCGAAAATGTTTTAGCTATTGCAGGGCTTGGTTTAGCTGCTGAATTAATAACAAAAGATATCTCAGAGAAATATATAAAAATTAAAAGCTTACAAGCAACCTTAGAGAAAAAACTAAAAGAATATCCAAAAGTAAATATTATTAGTGAAAATGTTTCAAGATTACCTAATACTAGTTTGTTTACTGTGCCTGGTACGGATGCACAGATAAAATTAATAGGGTTTGATTTACGTAATATTTGTGTAAGTTCTGGGTCTGCTTGTTCATCAGGAAAAATATCTAAATCACACGTATTAACCAATATGGGTGTAGAGGAAGAAGAGGCAAAGTCTTCGATTAGGGTATCTTTAAGCCATAACAATACAATTGAGGACATAGAAGCTTTTATAAAAGCTTTTGAAGAGGTATATGACTGACGATGTCATTCCTGCAATAGTAACAATTTGATTGTTACCTCAGGTTTGACCACGGTGGCCAATAAAATTAAAAAAGACTGTATGATACAGTTGTGAGAGAATTAACTATATGAACCCACAATTACACAACATAATTTTGCCGATATATATGGATTATCAGGCAACAACGCCTCTAGATCCACGGGTCATGGAAGCAATGCTGCCGTATTTCACTACTAAATTTGGTAATCCGCATTCACGCAGCCATTCTTTTGGTTGGGAAGCAGAAAACGCTGTTGAAGAGGCAAGAAGTAGAGTAGCAAAGTTAATAGGAGCAGATGCTAAAGAAATTATTTTTACCTCCGGTGCAACCGAGTCTAATAACCTTGCAATAAAGGGAATAGCAAAATTTTACGGCAATAAAAAGAATCATATTATTACCGTAGTCAGTGAGCATAAATGCGTGCTTGATGCTTGTAGGCATTTAGAGCAAGAAGGTATAAAAATTACATACTTACCGATTAACCCAAATGGAATAATCGATTTAGAAATATTAAAAGAATCTATTACCAATCAAACTATGTTAGTTTCGGTTATGGCGGTTAACAATGAAATAGGCGTGATCCAGCCTTTGAAAGAAATCGGAAAAATTTGTCGTGAAAGAGGTGTTTTCTTGCATTCTGATATTGCTCAAGGTTTTGGTAAAATTCCAATTAACGTTAACGAGTTTAATATTGACCTTGCCAGTATCTCAGGACATAAAATTTACGGTCCAAAAGGAGTAGGTGCATTATATGTAAGGAAAAAGCCTCGTATACGTGTTACACCCCTTATAAATGGTGGTGGTCAAGAACGTGGTATGCGTTCAGGTACGCTGCCGACTCCTTTAATCGTAGGGCTTGGCATGGCTGCTGAAATAGCGTATAATGAGATGGAAAAAGATAATAAGCATGTAAGTTACTTATTTGACAGATTTTTAAACAATATAAAACAAAAAATTTCGGAAGTTTATTTAAACGGTGATAAAGATCAAAGATATAAAGGTAATTTAAATTTAAGCTTTGCTGGAGTAGAGGGGGAGTCAATTATTCTTGCCATTAAAGATTTAGCAGTTTCGTCCGGTTCTGCTTGTACTTCTGCGTCACTTGAACCGTCATATGTTTTACGTTCAATGGGAATCGGTGAAGAACTTGCCCATACTTCAATTAGGTTCGGCATAGGTAAATTTACTACCGAACAGGAAATTGATTATGCAGTAGATTTAATATGTTCAAAAATCGATAAACTAAGAGAATTAAGCCCTCTTTGGGAAATGATGCAACAGGGTATTGATTTAAAGAAAATAAAATGGGCATCTCATTAAAGTCCTTAATGTTCATTCCTGCTTCTAGCTAGGAATGACATATACAACGGGGAATGACACATTAAAAATTAAATTTTAGAGAATAACAATGGCTTATAGCAAAAAAGTGATAGATCATTATGAAAATCCTCGTAATGTCGGGTCGCTTAATAAAGAGAGTCAAAATGTCGGTACGGGACTTGTTGGAGCTCCTGCTTGCGGTGACGTTATGAAGTTACAAATCGAAGTTGATGATAATGGTATTATTACAGATGCTAAATTTAAAACATTCGGCTGTGGTTCGGCTATTGCTTCAAGTTCTTTAGTAACGGAATGGGTTAAAGGAAGATCGATAAATGATGCTGAAACTATTAAAAATACTGAAATAGCAAAAGAATTATCGCTGCCGCCGGTAAAATTACATTGTTCACTACTTGCAGAAGATGCAATAAAAGCAGCTATAGCTGATTATAAACAGAAAAAGCAAGCAAAAAATACTCTTAAAACATGAAAAATGTTATTTCATTAACCGATTCTGCTGCAAAGCAAATAAAGTTGCTAATAGCAAAACGAGACAAGCCTACCTTTGGTATTAGGGTAGGGGTTAAGTCAGGCGGTTGTGCAGGTCAAACTTATTACGTTGAATATGCAGATAGTAAAAATCAATTCGATGAAATAGTTGAAGCAAAAGGTGTGCGGATACTAATTGATCCAAAAGCGTTAATGTATATTCTAGGTTCTAAAATGGATTATGTAGAGACTAAATTCAAATCTCAATTTACTTTCACCAATCCGAATGAGAAAGGTAATTGTGGCTGCGGCAAATCTTTTAGTGTGTGATAATCCCGCTTGATTGATTGTATTATTCTAGTTTTAGTTTAGCAATTACAGCACATCCATAATTTTAAAGTTGCATAAAATCGTTTTGATAGCTATATTAAAGCCAATTAAAATTAAAACAAAAAATATATGTCGCAAAAATTAGGTTTCTGGGCGGTATTTGCTTTAGTGACTGGAAGTCAAATTGGTACTAGCGTTTTTATATTGCCGTTAAGTTTAGCTCCATTCGGTGTATATAGCATTTGGGGTTGGGTGCTGTCACTATTTGGTGCTATGAGTATAGCACTTGTATTCTCGTGTTTATGTGCAAAATTCCCTAAAACGGGTGGTCCTCACGTTTATGTATGGGCAAGTTTTGGGGATAAAATAGCCTTCTTTACCGGTTGGACTTACTGGGTTATATCCTTTGTTAGTACAAGTATCGTTGTTATCTCAGCGATAGGTTACCTAACACCTTTTTTTAAATCACAAGCGGTTTTGGATTTAATATTACAGATAATATTATTAAGTGCTATTTTGGTTTTAAATTTAAAAGGTCCTGAAGTAGCAGGAAAAGTAGAGTTTTATTTAACTCTCTTAAAATTTGTTCCACTGCTTGTAGTAGGTTTAGCTGCATTATCTCATTTTAATATAGATAATATTGCTATAGCTGAAGAAGTAGAGAATTTAAGTATTCCAACTATAATGGGTAGAGTTGCACTTCTTACTTTTTGGGGATTTATTGGGGTTGAGTGTGCCACTACTACGGCAGGGGCGGTAACAGATCCGGCAAAGACCATTCCAAGAGCCATAATGCTCGGCACTCTCTGCGTAGCGGCGTTATATATTATAAATAGTATAGGTATAATGGGATTAATTCCCGCTGCTAAACTTATTGGTTCTAAAGCTCCTTATGCTGATGCTGCCACATTATTATTCGGCGGTAAATGGTCAAGCGTTATTGCAGTTATAGCCTCGATTATATGTATAGGTACACTCAATGCTTGGGTACTAACTAGTGGACAGATTGCTCTTGGTCTCGCTGAAGATGGATTACTACCAAAATTTTTTGCTAAGAAAAACAGTAATAATGCCCCAACTTACGGAATTATTGTAAGCTGCCTTGGTATTGTGCCGTTATTAGTCTTTACGGCAAATGATAATTTGGCTGCGCAGATCACACAAATAATAGATTTCTCGGTAATAGCATTTTTATTTGTTTATTTAATTTGTAGTTTAGCTTTTTTAAAAGTAATTCTTAGTTCAAAAGAAAAATGTTCTTATTATTATGTACTTATAGCTATAATATCTATTATCTTTTGTAGTTGGGTCATCTATACAACGCCTGTTAAAACTATAATTATAGCTACCTCCTTTACTATCCTTGGTATTCCTTTATATTACATGTGGTATAGAAGTAGTAAACAGTACGTTGCAAAGTCCTCAGTGTCACCTCCCGTGACTTGAATCACGGGGGGCGCGTTTTTCTCCCCCCTTAGTTATTTTATGGATACCATGGTCATTAAGCCACGGTATGACAGGTAAACATGATAAAAGAGAGAATTACTCTACTTAGAAGCTTGTTCACAGAATATAATATAGACGGTTATATAATCCCGTCTAATGATAAATATATGAGTGAATATGTACCGGATTATGCTAAAAGACTTGAATATATTACAGGTTTTACCGGCTCAAACGGTATGGTTATCATATGTAAGGATGTAGCATTATTTTTTACGGACGGTCGCTATTTAGAGCAAGCAAACAAAGAACTTGATTTAGAGCTTTTTAAGATTTTTGATTTAAAAGATATATCCACATTAAATAAAGATAATTCAGAAAGGTTTAGGCAAGACCTACAAAATTCGCTTGTATCAAGCTTTCTAAATTATGTTGTAGGTTATGATTCTGAATTATTTACTTATCCTGCTATATCAAATTTAAAGTTCAAGTTTCAGAAAATTAACGGTAATTTAGTTGATAAGATTTGGCATAATCAGCTGCTAGAGCCAAATTCTAAGGTATATTTACATGATATTGAATTTGCCGGTAGTAGTCATCTAGAGAAAATAAAGCAGTGTCGTAAAACTTTGGATTCCCTCTGTCGTGTTAATGACAATAAACAGGGCTGGCATCATACCACTGTATCAGCCTTGGTCATTCTCGATAGCTCTTCTATATGCTGGTTACTAAATTTGCGGTCTAGTGACGTTGCTTATACACCTTTAATGTTTGCTAAAGTTATACTCACTTCTACAAAATTATATCTATTTATCGCTCCATCAAGAATTGATGCTGACATTATTAATGCACGCCCTGAAATAACAATTTTACCTGAAAAAGAATTTGAAAAGATTTTAAGAGATAGTGAGAATATTTTTATTGATGCTAATATAGCTTCTGTGTATATCATGGACTTAATAAGTGATAAAAAAGTACACAAAATTACTGACCCCTGCCTAATACAAAAAGCCTGTAAAAATGAGATCGAAATTAAGTATGCAATCGACTTTCATATTAAAGATGCAGTAGCTTTGTGCGAATTTTTTGCTGATTTTTTTCAATGTCATCCCTGTGAAAGCGTGGATCCAGGAAAAGATAGTATGGATTACCGCTTGTGCGGGAATGACATAGGGGAAAACTGGAATGATTCAATAACAGAATACACCATCGGGTTAAAACTTACAGAGTATCGAGCTAGACAAGAGGGTTATGTTTCGGATAGTTTTCCTACTATTTGCGGGTTTCAGGAAAATAGTGCAATTATTCATTATAGAGCTGACCCAAAAACTGCTAAAAAAATTATAGAGCAGGGGATATTACTCATAGATTCCGGTGGTCAATATAGAGGAGCTACCACCGATATAACTAGAACGATCGTAATAGGTACACCAACCGATGAGCAGAAAAAGCGTTATACGCAAGTACTTAAAGGACATATTGCTTTAGCAAGAGCAAAATTCCCTAAAAATATCGTTGTAGGAGCTAATCTTGATATACTAGCTCGGCAATATTTATGGCAAGAAATGCTAGATTATCCGCACAGTACAGGGCATGGGGTAGGGAGCTTCTTGAGTGTTCATGAAGGACCGCAAAGTATAAATCTTCGTAATAAAACCGTACTTAAAGCAGGTATGATCTTATCTAATGAACCGGGTTTTTATATTCCTGGAAAATACGGAATTAGAATTGAAAATTTAATGTATGTAAAAGAAAATAGCGGATGGCTTGAATTTGAGACCTTAAGCTTAGTGCCTTATGCTAGTAAATTAATTGATGTGAAACTACTTAATATTGATGAAATAAACTATATCAAAGAATATTATAATAAAATTAGAGATAAAATTTATGATTTATTATCTACGCAAGCGAGGAATTGGCTTAATAATGAAATAAATTTATTTTTACAATCATTATTGTAATTGACGTTTCCACTATTTATTGATATAAAGTCTATACAAAGTTAATGTCATACTTCTGCTTGATCAAAGTCATGGGATGATGCAGTCAATATGGGACGTCGCCAAGTGGTAAGGCAACGGTTTTTGGTATCGTCATCCGGAGGTTCGAATCCTCCCGTCCCAGCCATTTTTTAATTTCCGATGCTTTAAGTTTAAATCAATTCAATAATTCAATGCAAGAAAGGAAACTCTCTTGCAATAAAAAGTTCTATAATCCATATTATGGAAAATAATATATATTGAGTGGTGCATTCGATTGGATTTGAACCAACGACCTTTGCCTTCGGAGGGCAATGCTCTATCCAGCTGAGCTACGAATGCAAAAAGCTTTCCTTGCAATGACGATTTTAATAAGAACGATCTAAAATAAATCTCATAATTGAAAACAAATAATCTTTATAAATATTCTGAACCGGAATTTTATTTAATAACTTATTTGTTTCATTTTCTAAGTTACTCAAATAATTAACTGTTTCATTGTAAATTTCATGCTCAATCATCAAATTACGTACTTTAATAAACTCTTCATTAGTACGCTTATCGCATTTAATTACATTTTGAAGCCAAAGCTGCTTATCTTGCTCTAACGTATTATATAAAAAGATCAACGGTAATGTCACTTTTCCTTCTAAGAAATCATCACCGATATTTTTGCCTACCTGTTTGTCATCACCTAAATAATCAAGTAAATCATCTATAACCTGAAATATTGTTCCGAGTAATTTTCCAAAGTCCTGCATATCTTTAGAAACATGGTCTACCTGCTCTGCTATAATTGCCCCGACTTTGCAAGAAGCTCCAAATAGTTCGGCAGTTTTAGATTTAACTATTTGCTGATATTCGTCTATAGTTATAATACGTCGCTCATTTAACTTAACTAGCTGCACTACCTCTCCTTCGGAGATAATCGCCGAAGCTTTAGCTAAAATATTCATAGCTTTAATAGAGCCGGCAGCAACCATCAACTTGAAAGACTGACTAAATAGGAAGTCCCCAACTAAAATACTTGTTTTACTTCCCCAAATAACGTTAGCCGTAGGTTTGAATCTTCTTAAAGTACTGTCGTCTACCACATCATCATGAAGCAATGTAGCGGTATGAATGAATTCAACAGCACTTGCAAGCTTTATATGATTATCGCCTTTATAATCAAACATTTTAGCGGTTATTATAGTTAAAAGCGGACGAATTCTTTTACCTCCTGCTTCCAGTAAATATTTACCGACTATTTCTATTAATCCTTCATCACTTTTTAAACAGCTAATAATCAGATTATTTAACTTAGTTACTTCCTCTTTTAAATCTTGCTGTATTTTTACTATAATATTCATGGTATCTTTTAATTGCGATTGTCATCCCGCCACTTGGTCGTGGGATCCAGTCTTTTTAAAGTTTTTCTGGATACCGTGATTAAGCCACAGTATGATACCGAAAAATAATTTTTAAAGTTCAAGTTCATCGAGTATACATTGTTCTAATATTTTTTGATTAGCATTAGGAATTAATTCCATAATTTTGTCTTTTATATTTTCTCCTGGTTTCACTTTTTTTGCTGCCGCTTGATATAAAGATAAATAATATAAAGGTATAAGTTTATTTATATCATCTATAGTACCTATTTTAGCTTTGTTTAAGTCAGATAAATCAAATACATACTCAATGCTAGCATCAATTAAATTAGATGAATTCGGGTGATCGGAAATAGTTTTTAAAAATGATTTTAAAGTATCGCCGTATACTTTCTTACTCTCTTCCGAAAAGTTTTTAAAATTCCCTACCCCATATATATATGGGCTTATAACATCTATTATTTTAGCATAGTTATTAATTATTATTACGCCTTTACTGTAAGAATCTTTAAGAGCATTGATGATAGTTTCATTTGTTATATTAAATCCCGATGCGTTTGAATATAGACTTAAGCTATTTATCTGTGCTCTAGTTAATTTGTTTAATTCAGTAACTAAATTAATATTTAAATGAAAATTATATTGCCTATCTTCAAGGATACTAAAATTATATTGTTTATTATTATTCAAAATATAGCTTAGTTCATTATGCAAACCTTGATATATCTTATTATCAGAAATTTTAAACAAATAGTCCTGCTTATCATAATATTTCTTTATAACCTCTAATAAGCCAATTATAAAACCATGTTTTAGCTTAAATTTCGTATCTAATAAAAGATCAATATTATTATTGCCGAAATCGTTTAACTTACCTTTATATAATAAATTAATATTGTTTTCAAAACCATTACTATTTATTTTTGCATTGGTAACTTCAATTATTAAATCTTTAGCAATATCTTTAAAATGCAAACTACTAGTACTAATCAGGAAATTACCGGAAAATTTGAAATTATTATTCCAAGCAAGCCTATATAATAATAAGCCGGCAGGTATTATTCTATCTTCAAGGTTGCTTTGTATTATTTCGGTTTCATAGTAAATTTCTAATTTTTGTGGTATGTTTTCAAGAAAATCCTGTTTATTTGTATAATATTTACTCTTGTCAAATAACATAGTAAATATAGTATGACCTTCTTCATATAATTTTTGATTATCGACTAAGTCAAAAATTTCTGTTTTACCCGAATTAAATGTAATTTTTTTAATAAAATTTATGATTTCAAATAAATTTTTTTTTGACCACACTATTTTAAATAATTTAAAATTTAACGGTATTTTTGCTGATAATATGCAGTTATCATTATAAAATCTTACTCCAAATCCTCTTTGAACCGGCTTAAATCTTCCGAATGCTTCTCCAGAAAAATGTATAAATAAATTCTGCTTAAGTAAATTATAACCGATATTTATCGGGGAGGTAAATTCAATAGCTCTATTAATACTCTCTTCTTGCCAATTAATTACCGAAATACCCCATTTAAAAGGAAAACCATAGGGCTGAACTTTAGAAAATTTAATAAGATATTGCTGATTAGGATTATTATCAGCCTCTTCTATATTAAGATCGGTACCGGCATATTTTTGGTTTATAGAGTGTGATACAGAGAGCATAATAGCAAACCACAGTCCACTATATGCGAGTATAATAAAGATAGATATAAATAATATTATTTTAAAAGTTTTTTTCATTTTAAATCGGCATTATTGTGTGATTTTCTAAGTCATCATTGCGAGCGACTGAAAGGAGCGTGGCAATCCAGCAAAAAATTAAAAAATGCTAATCTTTCGCATTTTTTACTGGATTGCTTTGTCAATTATTTACGTAATTTTCTCGCAATGATGTTTTTCTCATGTACATAATTCTATATATTCCTTATTCAATTTTATAACGTTCCAAATCCATAAACTCATCATAACTATAAAAATTACTAATAAATATATTATAATAGAATCAAAGGTAGCATTCGGAATAATAATAAATATCAAAGACTGGATAAATGCTCCAAGCGATTTACCGAATTTAGTACCTATTACTTCTACGGCAGCTTTACCCTTAGTTCTAAGCTCTAAAGATAAAGGAATATACGCAATTTCTTTTGTTGAATCAAATAATGAATATTTGGATGATTTACTAAGTATATTCTGAATCGCTCCAACAATAATCGCTGCATATAGAAGATTAAAATCACCGACACCGAAATATGAGGGTATTTCTTCAATAAATATTATAAAGATAAAAAATATTAAGCCGGTAATAGACAACATAATAGGAGTTAATAATGCAGAAATAAGCCAACCGAGTCTTCTAAGAATATTGCTGCCTATTACCATGAAAGTAACGCATGATATTCCCATCCAAATATTAAACCTACCCATAAAATTAACATAGTCCACGGTATTTGGATATAGTGCTTTTATTTTGGCTTTCCACGGTCCTTCGACTATATTTATTAATAATCCATAACAAATTATTAATAAAGCAATACGACCTATATATTTTGATTGAATTACTAATTTGATACTTTCAATTACCGAAAGTTTGGTTTTCGTTTTAGCCGTAACTTTTTTTACATCTAAAACATTTATGGAATCTGTTAAAATCAATCTATTTATTATCCTAAATAGAAGAATAGCAATTATTCCTGCAGTAACAATAATTGACATGATCGGCTGAAGCATTATAGCATTTTGATAAGATGAATTAAAAGAATCCGGTAATAATTCTGAATCAATAATGCCATGACCGCTTGAGAAAAAGACAAGTACACTGCCTGCTATTATAAGACCGATATTGCCGACCATACCAAGAACAGGATAGAATCTTTTAGCTTTAGACGTATCAAAAATGTGATTGGCAAACTGCCAAAACATTAAGTTTATTACTACTGCACTCCATAATTCTGAGAAAATATACATCAGTGCATAACTCCATTTACTACCTATCTTAATGAACCATTTAAAATTAGGGTATGAAGCAATTAAATTATTTATCATTTCATCATTAGGATGGTAAATATCTTGATTTGGATAAATAATATAGGCAAATAATAAGAAAAATAGTAGAAAACTGCCTACTATAACATAGAAAATATATTCAAAATTTAATTTATTACTAAGCTTAACGTAAAGTATGGTAAAGATTACACATGAGGGTAATACTAACCATAATTTTAAGAAGCTAATAATTTCAGCACCCATAGATGGCACTACTAAACTATCTTTGATAGATCTTAAAGCCCCAAAATTAAAAAGAATACATAACATCATTAAAGCCATAGGTATAAATAGCTTTAATTCGTTCCTTTCTATAGGCCAAATGATCTCTTTAACTTTTTCAAAAAAGATTTTGGGCGATAACATTTTTATTATAACATTACATAAAAATTAAAATTTTTAAATCTCTTAAGTGCTAAAGTCAATTAAAATAATCAATTTATATTACTTCAAGGCGTTATTCTCTATATCACCAGTAATATTTTGTGATTTGATCTAACTTGTCCTGGTTTGTCTCCCATACTTTTATAATATTTTATGAAATCATCATTTTTTATTTCTAATATTTCTTTTACTTGCCCTTAATGACAAAACTATCAAAACTGATTGGATAATTAGCCTAAATTAACTGAAGCTTTTTTTCGTACAAGACATTTGCATGTTAAAAAATTAATATTAGTAGTCATTACTGGTTCATGAGCATCAGTATGTCTATTAATATATTCATTAATCATGTCATCAGTCACATTACCACTAGTCGCACTAAAGTATTCTCTTACCACCCATAAATGTCTACCCCAATACTTTTTTCTTAATATTGGAAATTCTTCTTGTATTTTTTTTGATGATCTCCCTTTGGCTTTTTGCACAAATTCACTCACTTTAATATGAGGTGGTATATTGGCAAATATATGTATATGATCGCTTGATATTACTCTATTTTCTATTTTAACATTGAGTTCTTCTACAACTACTGCAATAATTTCTCTCACTCGCTTTTTGATGTCATAGGTTAATACCTTGTATCGATATTTTGTAATCCACACTATATGTGGATATCGATGATAGTAAACGGTGCGTGATTTGTTGCTATATTGAGTCATGGGGCTTATGATGCTAACACATCATGGCTCAACATGGCAAGCTAAAGCTTTCCCATCTGGAAGATGGAGGTTTTAACCACCAAAGGGACTATAAAAAGAGTAATAATTATATTAGATTCTTTGCTTATCTTCAGTTATTATAGGATTTATGTTAAATAATTCTTGTTTATGTATTATTTGGTTGTTTGGATTTATTAGCGGTTTTAATCTAATGATTACTGGTAATACTTTAAATTATTGGCTTGCTAGAGAAAATATAGCCCTGCAAACAATCGGTATATTATCGTTCATAACGCTTCCCTACTCTATTAATTTTTTATTAGCACCGGTTTTTGATGCTCTGCAAATTAAATATTTGAATAAAATATTCGGTCATAGATTATCTTGGATTTGCTTAACTAGTAGTGCATTAGTATTTCTTGTGTATATTTTTAGTTTTTTAGATCCTCGTACTAATCTATTATTATTTGCTTTCACAGCTTTAATTATCTCTTTTTTTAGTGCCGTACAAGATACTATATTAAGTGCTTTAAGAACGGAAATAGTACCTAAAGAATCGCTTGTGTTTACTTCAGGAATATATATATGCGGTTATCGGGTCGGTATGCTTCTTGCAGGTTCTGGAGCTATTTATTTATCTATTTATTTAACATTTAATGCAATATATAAAATCTTTGCCGGTTTAGTATTTATTTATTTAATTTTATTGATTGTAGGAATTAAGTATTGTTATTTAAATGAGAATAATATACAGATAATCAAGAATGATATAAAAAATAATCAAAATAAAAAGAACATCATAAATTTTATATATAATGCGTTACAACCTATAGGTTCTGTTTATTTCATTATTCTTATATTAATTTTCCTAGTATTATATAGATTACCTGATAACTTAATTAATGTTATGATTAATCCGTTTTTGCTTCATCTTGGATATGATGCTTTTGAAATAGCAAGTGTTGGAAAGTTTTGGGGTGTTGTAGGAGCTATAATCGGCGGATTAGTCGGCGGTGTTATTATGAAACATAAAAATATATTAAATAGTATATTGTTATTTGGTATTATTCACGCTTTAGGACATATTGTATTTATTTTTCTTGAAATAAACGGTAAAAGTTCTTTATTATTATTTATTACAATAGGAATAGAAAGTATTACCGGCGGTATGACAATGACTACTTATATCGCTTTTATTTCTTCGCTTTGCCAAGGTAAGTTTCGCGCTACTCAATATTCTTTTCTTTCATCAATGATGGGGATTTCACGCTCAATTTTTCCTATAATTTCAGGCTATATAGTAGTAAATTTTGGTTGGCAAAATTTCTTTTTATTTACTACAATTATTACTATTCCCTCTTTGCTAATATTATTGAAATTAAAAACTAAACTACAATGAATGATGTCTTCAATACTTTTTTACATATAATATTTTAATACGATATTTGGCTATTGTATTTCATTATATACCGAGTATTTTTTATATTAAATTAAAGTGCAAAATATCGTAGTATTAAGAAAGTTCTACCAAGTGTAAGTACTGCTTGGGCGTGTATGTTATCGTTTTATTATACGTATGGTCGCTACCACAGGTTTATAGCCATTATTGTGGCTATCACACTTATTATAGGAATCGTTGCACTTATTTTTTATTTAGATGAGATATAATTTTAGTTTCTATATTGATATCAATATTATCTGCTTAAATTCGTATAGAATGTTATATATTTATTTTGGTAAATATCACTCAAATAACATTGGAATTCTAATATATTCATAGGTATATGGTTTTGATCATTGGCAATGAATGAGCGGTTCTAATATTAGAAAATGTTATTATATTAAAAATAATTAATAAAATAGAATGAATAACGATATATTAAGTGCTTTTTTACATGGCATTGTTTTAGCGCTTGGTTTAATAGTGCCACTCGGAGTACAAAATATTTTTATATTTAATCAAGGAGCAAAACAGCCAAAGTTTAGTAAGGTTTTACCTAGCATAATTGCGGCCTCAATATGCGATACTATTCTTATATGTATGGCAGTGCTTGGTATATCTTTGTTAATTCTTGAAATTTCTTGGTTAAAATTATTTATATTTATTGTTGGATTTATTTTTTTAATTTATATAGGATATAATACTTGGAATCAACTTCCTATTGATCTTACAACGAATTCTCAAGCTTTTTCAACTAAAAAACAAATTTTGTTTGCTATATCGGTGTCAATATTAAATCCCCATGCAATTATGGATACGATTGTAATAATAGGTACTAGTGCTTTAAAGTATAACGGTAGTGCAAAAATTATATTCACCTTAACTTGCATACTTATATCTTGGATATGGTTTTTTTCTTTAGCAGTTGCAGGTTATAATATTACCAAATTAAATAAAAGTAGTACGATTTTAATTATGATTAATAAAATAGCGGCTATTATTATTTGGGTAGTTGCTGTCTATATAGGAGTGCAGTTATTGCATGAAATCGGTTTTATTAACTAGAAGCTTAGAAGAAAATAGGAAAATTATTAAAGAAATGAGTAAATCTAATTTAGATTTACATTATATTCATTGTCCTTTAATTAAATATAAAATATTAGATTTTAATGTTAATATTTTAGCTAATTACTCAAATATAATAATCACTAGTAAATATGCTGCTATAATTATTACAAAACATTACATCAATCAAAATATTTGGGTAGTAGGTAACACATCAAAAAAATTGTTAGAAAACAAAGGTTTAAAAGTAACTTATACCGCTAAAAACTTGGAAGATTTGATTGAGCATTTTCCACCTAAGTTATATGAGCAGACTATATATTTATCTTCAAATGAAATTACTAAAGATTTACCTAATGAAATAGCTAGACATATCATTTATAGTGTAGAATATTTAAATGAGCTACCCGTATCTATTATAAAAGAATTTGAAAAAAATATTGATTTCATATTATGTTATTCTCAGAATAGTGCTAAAACTTTAGTAAAATTATTACTTCAGAATAATTTACTCCAATATGTACAAGAGAGTTTAGTTGTAGCTATAAGTTTGAAAGTCGCAAATATAGTGAGACCTTTTACAAAAAATGTGGTTTATTGTGATGATCAAAACCCTAACGATATAATCAAGTTATTATCTGACAATGCAAAAATTTAATAGTTTATTTAAAAGTAAAAATATCTTTTTTACAGCAATAGTAATATTTGTCTTATCTTTTTCTACTTTTTATCATAATAGAGCCGATATTTTAAAATTATTTAAAAGTGATGCCAAAGATTTAAGCCAAACGTTTTATACGGTAGAAGAAAGTAAATTAAATATTAGTGAAGAAAAAAATGAAGCGCCGCTATTATCTACTCAGTCTCTTTTAAATTATGTAAGTTCTTTAAAATTCCCTGAAGCATTATTGCCCAAACAGAAAATAGAAACTATAGTTAATGCAGCCTTATCCGGATACAAGGAACAAGGAGCAAAGCCTATAACTAATAGAAAAGTGACGAATGGCACAATAGGTATGCTCAAATCAATTGACTATACCGCAGATACTTCAAAAATATATACTATAGGTTATATTCATTACTTATTAAACGTAAATTTATTAGTATATAATTTTATGCAAGATAAAGATTATAGTAAAGAACTAAGAATAGTAAAATCCCATCTACTACCTCAAGATATAAGGAATATTTTAAATAACTTAGAAGCATATAATAACAATTATCTTTTCTCTAAATCAAGTAGTACGCAAGTAATTTTTCCTACACATCATAAATGGCTGGAAAAATTTATCAAAATTGAGAAAAAATCTTCTGTTATGATAATAAAAGAACAAGATAAAAATCTAATTTTAGAGAAATTAAACTATCTAATTGATTTTCTTTATTCAGAAAAATTTATGCAGGAGTTCATAAATCAAGATGTTTAGGTTATTATTAATATGTGCTACTTTTTTACTATTTTATTTTGGGTTTACTTTAATAGAGAGCTTTGATTCAAAAGTTTTTATTAGTTTGTACGATTATAATATTGAAACTACTTTGTTCTTTAATCTTATTTTAGGGCTTGTATTACTAATTTCTTGTTTTATTGTCATTAGATTTCTAATATTAATTATCGAGTTACCGTCTAAAATACATAATATTTTTCATAAACGAAAAGTTAATCATGATAGGTATGCTTTAATTTTAGCTTTTGCAGAATATATTATGAGTAATAAAGCTAAATCTGCTTCTATTGCCCGCACAAATTTATCTTCTGAAGATCTAAAAGACTCACAAGAATTTCATAATTTAATCTTAGCTGTAACTGAAGAGGATATAGATACAAAAATTTCTTATTTTCAAAAACTTATGAAATCTAAAGAATTCGCTTTTTACGGTAGCAAAAACCTAGCAAAACTTTATTATGATAAATCTTTGTATGAGGAAGCACAAAATTATGCAATAAAGGCTTATAATTTAAATGAACTTGATAGTGACAATTTAATTACTTTAATGCATTGTTACGGAAAGCTTTCTCTATGGACCAAATTTACTTTTATAACGAATAAACTCACAAAATTTCATAAATATGACTCTATAAAACAAATGCACGCAATTGTCGAGTATTACTTACTCGCAGCGAAGCAAGAAGTAGAAAGTAATAATATTGCTCATGCTATAGATTATTTGGAAACAGCTATAGATTTAAATTTTTATAATGGCGAGTTGTTAGAATTTTATTTTACTTTAAATAATAAGCTTAATGTTAATAAAAAGACCAAAATATTAAAAGATGCTTTTCGTATTGTTCCCTCTTTAAAGTTAGTACAGCTATTTAAAAAATTTACATCTCTATCAGATAGGCAAATTTACAAAGAATTAACTCAAGAGTTAGATGCTAAAAAAGATGAAATATTAATTTTGGCAATAGAAGCTTATTTAGAATTGTAGGTGTTGTTACATCCACGTCATTCCCGCAAAAGCTGGAATCCAGAAAACTATAATAAAAAACTTGTTTTTTATTATATCAAATAATGTAAATTACCTATATTAAGGTTATTTTTTTGGATTCCTACGATCAACGGAATGATAACCGTCCTGTGTTCCAAGTCATACAACAAAAACTAATATAAAAATAGTTTTTTTTGATTCTTACTAGTTTCTTCATTTATATTATTATTATGATGATGATAATTAGATTGGATTGTTATTAAATAATCCTTTATTGCTTTAGCAAATTCTTCAGTTTTATAACGAAAGAAATGGTCAGCACCGGTGATAATTTTATAATCAACTTTAATATGGGATTGTTGTTTAGATAATCTATTTGCTAGATTTTTTACATCATCTGCCGATACTATACTATCATTATCTCCCTGTAATATAAACCCTGGGATAGGACAAGGTGAAAGGAATGAAAAATCATATTTATGAATTGTATTAACTGGTGGTGAAATAGCAATAAAGTGATTTATTTCAGGACGTCGCATTACAAGCTGCATAGCTATCCATGCTCCGAACGAAAATCCTAATATTAGACTAGACTGAGCATTTGGGTTATTCTGCTGTAACCAATCGAGAGCTGCACCCGCATCAACAACTTCACCGACTCCATTATCAAATTTACCTTGCGATCCCCCTACTCCTCTAAAATTAATACGTAAGACGGTATAACCGTTATCTGCTAAAATTTTATAGGCATTATAAACTACTTTATTATTCATATTACCCTCATATAAAGGATGAGGATGAAGCACTAATGCAATAGGGGCATTAGGCGAGGTAGCTTTTGCATATCTTCCTTCAATTCGTCCTTCCGGACCATTAAAATAAACTTGCGGCATAATTATTCATAATATTTAATTTGTTCGATATTGATATTTTACCACTTTTTCTTATTAGTGCAACTATTCTTATATTTTAAGCCACTAGCATTAAAATACGATTTATTGACGTACGCTGCCATGTATACTAAAATAAATTCTTTTGATATAAAAATCGTAATTACAAGAGGTCAAGGTTTTAAAAAGCTTATCGAATTATTATCTACTAAAAGCCCTTTTGTAAAATATAGAGATCATAACTTAATTGGCAATTTTTGGGTATAAGAATGTCATATAGAGAGCCTGATTAGCTCTTAATTTATAAAATTGATGAAGATTTAATTATTTTTGAGCGTACCGGGACTCATTCAGATTTATTTTAAACCATATTTATAGCACCAGTAGCAAATTACTTTTGTAATTTGCTATTTACTATGATCTAAGCAAATACTGCTCGCTCAACTGCATCTACGCTATGTTGTACTAAACCCTTAGCGATTTCTTTAGTAATCATCTTTTTTAAACCGTTTTTTAGTTCTTGTCTAATACATCCAAGTATTTGCGGTTCTGCTACAATAATCAATTCCTTATATTTAGCTTGATTATTCCTTGCTATTTTTTCTAAATGCTTAATAACACTTTTTGCTGCTTCTTTATGTTCTATTTCTCTGAGAGAAGTATGAGGCTCAAATAATGATCCTGGTGTTGATTTATTTTGGTAAAAGCTTTGTCTTTTTTTTCTATGGTGGTGATGTTCCTCTAAATATAAAGATAATTTTAAAGGTTTATTAGTAGTAATTTTCACTCCTTGAGCGTCGTAAAGCATCATGTGCTTACTATCGATAACCGCAATTAATTTTAACGGTGCTGTAATTACCATAAATACCTCCATAAAAACTAGTTAGTAGTTTTATGATAATACTAATTATTTTTAAAACCTAATAATTTTTGTTTTTCACTATTAATTATTTGTTCAACCTTATCATTAAGTATACGTACATCTGTTTGCTCCACCTCTTCTTTTGCTATTACGCCAATAATTTTTACCTTTATAGTTCCAGGTTGCTTAAACCAAAAACCTCTAGGCCAAAATAAACCGGCATTATGAGCCATCATCACAATTGGAACTTTAGTAATTGAAGCAAGCTTTACAGCACTTGGCTTAAATTTTACTATTCTATCAGGCGGGACTTTGGTTGATTCTGGAAATATTATTAACCATAATCCTTCTTTTATTTTTTCCTGACCTTCTCTTAAAATCTGAGCAACCGAGCTATTAGTACCTCGATCCACCGCAATCGGTTTTACCATACGAAGCCCCCAACCAAGCAAGGGTATATTAAATAATTCACGCTTTAATACCCAAGAATGTTTAGGAATAATCAACTGCATAAACATTTGATCCCAAAAGGATTGGTGATTAGATACAACTATTGAGATTGTTGTCGGTAATTTCTCCAGCCCCTCTACTTCATATTTAAGACCGCAACAAATTTTTGCAAGCCACACAAAAGCATAAGAGAAGATAAGGGCAATTTTATATCTTATTTGATAGTTGACATTGAAATATGTTACTGGTATGTAGCATATAAGAAAGACAATAAATGTAAATAACGATAATAATCCATAAAATGATAAAATTCTTAAACGCCAAAGCATAATTATTAAAATAATTATATTAATTAAAATGGTACTTATAACATAATTTTACAATGAGTAAAATAAAAAGGCATTAAATGAAAAAAACTGTTCTTTCCGGTGTGCAAGCAACCGGTTCTTTGCATCTTGGTAACTATTTAGGTTCAATTAGAAACTGGGTTAAAATGCAAGAAGAATATAATTGTTTTTTCTTCTTAGCAGATTTGCATTCTATCACAGTTGATATTAAGCCGTCAGAACTTAATAATTCAATTATGGAGGTTATTGCACTCTATATAGCAGCAGGGTTAGAGGCCGATAAAGTAACAATTTTTGCACAAAGTATGGTAAAAGAGCATAGTGAGCTTGCTTGGCTACTAAGCTGCGTTACATCGCTTGGCTGGTTAAAGCGAATGATACAATTTAAAGATAAAGCAGGTAGCGATCAAGAAAAAGCTTGCCTTGGATTATTTTCCTATCCGGTACTTATGGCAGCGGATATTTTAATATATAAAGCTGATATAGTGCCTGTCGGTGAAGATCAAAAACAGCATCTAGAGTTAACAAGAGATATTGCAGGTATGATAAATAGGAAATTTAACAAAGAAATTCTAAAAGTACCTGAACCGCTAATTAATGGCTCAGGCACAAGGATCATGAGTTTGCGGGACGGGTTAAAGAAAATGAGTAAATCTGATATTTCGGATTTTTCGCGTATAAATTTGAAAGATGATAACGATCTTATTCATCAAAAAATAAAAAAAGCTAAAACTGATCATTTAAGCTTTGTGAGCTATGATAAAGAGACAAGACCTGAAATTAGTAATTTATTAGATATTTATAGAAGTTTATCCAAAGAAAGTTTGGAAAAAATAATCGCTAATTATCAAAATCAAGGATTCGCAAAATTTAAAGAAGATTTAGCAGAAATTATTATTACAAATCTACAACCGATACGTGATAAATATTTAGAATTAATGAATAATAAAGAGTATTTATTAAAAATACTTCACAAGGGAGCAGAAAAGGCAAGAATTAGAGCCTCTGAAACGGTAAATGAAGTGAAAGAACAATTTGGATTTATAATTTAAATTTATATATTTCAAGATTTCCATTGAAATATACAAGATTATTTGCTATGAATCTTCTTGGATAGGTGGCCGAGCGGTTTAAGGCACTAGTCTTGAAAACTGGCGTACGGGGAACCGTACCGTGGGTTCGAATCCCACCCTATCCGCCAGCTCATATTCTGCTTAAAATCAAGTTACTTCCAAAAAAGTATAAACAGTAATAACTTAGTATAAAGTATTTATAGTGATATTATATCTGTAATATTGCTAAAAAGTTATTCTGATGAATAAAGAAGATTGATTGTACATTTAAAATACTAGAATTACAAATTAAAGATACTAAATCTAAAGTTATAACAAGTAAAACTAGGTTATTACTGACATGATAGAGAAAAAAGCTTTAGAATCCAAGCTTTTGACAGTTCTAAAAAGAATAACAAAATATAACTTTATTCCTCATATTAATTCAGGTGATTCACTTTTTATTTGGAGAAGGAAATTTAAGCTTTTCTATTAGCTTAATGAAAAAATTATAACAACTACTCAGGTGTATTATTACTTCTACATATGAAGATTATGGTGATGAAGCCGCTTAATTACATGCATATAAACTTAGAAAAGTTGTATTACATATAATGTAAATGCAACTAAATTACATAAAACTTTTAATCACAATTTTTTCCGCTATCTTATTGTTGCCTTGCTTAATGTATTGATACTAATTCTCATTCTATATTACCCAATTTAATGATGCTAAACTAAATTAGTTTAGCATCATTAAATTTGAGAAACTGCCCTGCTACTATATTTGCATAATTAGGAATTATAGTAGGAGTAGTATATGGAGTCAACTCTTCCTCATGCCCGTTGAATATTTTATCACTTCTTACAAAGAATTTATTTACTTATATAGTTTATATATATCATTCATTGCCTGATTAAGGTTAATATATATACCTGCTCCAGTAATAAATTTGTACCTATAGTAACTTTGCTTGAAGATTCATCTCAAATCATTACTACGCTAGATTTAAACTTTCTAAGGCTGCTCCTCAATAACTTTAAATACACTTTTTCTCCAAATACAAAATGTTCAAATATTGGGTTTACTCCTTCTGATTTAACCCTATCTAAGAATTTTTGATTAACTTTATCTAATTGATCTTCTTTTTTATGTACCGAAAGTTTTTCTTTAGTTTCCGGATTATATTGACAAGTATCATATTTTGATCTTTATGTACTTGTGCATTAGTATATCGTCTGTCAAACAAGTAATTATACAACCGTTAGAAAAAAGAGGAATTTTTTATCATTTTTTAAATTATTATAATCTTTTATACATTCTGCTTTTGTAAGATTATGAGGTATAGCTGTAGTGTCTATTAATTTCATTTCGGGGTTTGCATATTTAATTTGTTTTCTTTGCTCTTAGTAAATTTGCCTTTACTTCCGTTGGTAGCTGATGCCCACTCCAAATAAATTGACTACTGTTTTTCATTGATTTTAAAATGTATCCTTTAATCCTATCAATCACTGCACCTATAAAATGACTTGCTTTTGTATCTGATTAGTATTTATTTGACTATGACTTAATTCTTCAATGTTTATATCAGCATTCTCAACTTTCAAGCCTTCTTTTTCATAGTCTTTCTGCAATGCTACTCTAATTCCCAATGTATTACTGTTGTCACCG
Organism: Rickettsia canadensis str. McKiel; assembly: GCF_000014345.1. Lineage (NCBI taxonomy): Bacteria > Pseudomonadati > Pseudomonadota > Alphaproteobacteria > Rickettsiales > Rickettsiaceae > Rickettsia > Rickettsia canadensis. The sequence continues at coordinate 532,121 of NC_009879.1, forward strand.
ATACATTAAAAACTAAGCAATGCTACAAGTCAATTGTTTTCATATAATTCCTCAATTAATTTAGATATTATTTGCTATTATCGTTCTAATTCACTCAACATTATTTTAGCAGCTTTTATGCCTGCTTCTTTTGAGGTTTTTATATTAGTAGTTTCAGTATGGAAAGTTATTTTACTACTTTCAAGGTTACCGAGCATGAAATCGGTTTCTATATTATCTTTATCTAAATATTTAGAGTAAGCAGCAATCGGCGTGCGACAATTAGCATCTAGATATTCTAAAAATGCTCTTTCAGGCTTTATTAATTCAAAGGTAGTAAGATGATTAATTTGGTTGCATGTCTCAAGCATAGCATTATCGTCTTTTCTAATCTCAACTGCAATGACTCCCTGCCCTATACACGGCAACATCTGTGAATACTCTATCAAATGACAATATTGAGGATTAAATGCATTAAGTCTTTTTAACCCTGCATATGCTAAAATCGTTGCATCAACTTCACCATTCATTAGCTTTTTTATTCTTGAGTCAACGTTCCCTCTAAAAACTGTTACCTTTAAATCAGATCTTATTTTTTCGATAAATGTTTTTCTTCGTACTGCCGAGCTACCTATTATGGCATTTTGCGGCAGCTCTTCTATAGATTTATATTTTAGACAAACAAAAACATCTCTAGGGTCTTCACGCTCTAAAACGGCAGCAATTATTAAATCTTCAGGAATCCTTCCAGGCACATCCTTTAAAGAATGAACAGCTAAGTCAATTTTTTTATCAAGTAAAGCTTGCTCTATTTCCTTTAAAAATAAGGCTTTACCGCCTATATCGTATAAGGGTTTATTTTGGATTAAATCACCGCTAGTAGTAATAGGCACTATTTTATAATTAATATCAGGAACAAATTGTTTAATTTGCTGAATAACTAAATTAGTTTGAATTAAAGCAAGTGGACTTTTTCTTGTACCTATTCTGATAGAATGTGTCATTTATTTTCTATTATTTCAAAAGGACTAGTAAAACTTAAAACACTATCGCTTATCGTTACGTCATGATTCATAATAATTGGATGATTTATTTCGCTATGCCCTATTCCTTCAGCTGTATAAGCTTCTATATTTTGGATATGCTTTAAGCAAAAATCTTTTATAATCAGCCCTATTATTTTACCTGTTATATTTCCTCCACTAACTTTACTTATATTCACCATTATTGCCTTTAAAAATATTTATTATAGGTGTAATAGCCTGCACTGAACTGTGAATAGTTGGGATATTATAGTGGTTGTTTAGTAATAAATATAAAACGGTAATATTGCTATAGTCTATCAGGATTTTATTCTATTTTTGTTTTATATTAAAACAATTTTCTACAAATTCACCGTAACTGTATCCACTGTTACCAGTCCAAATTATTTTAACCTGTGCCTTTTCCAAGGCTTTCTTTAAAGATGCTCTCCCTTTCTGCTTTTGTATCGACAAAAAATGCTAATGCTATCACCTGAAAAACATCGACTAAAGTTTTAAATCTTTGTAAAGGTAACATTAATAGCTTCCTTTAATTTATCCTGTGCATCATCCGGATAACCCTGACCGTAGGAGTTATTATCTGCTTCCGTTAACTCTCCATTAAGCATTTGTCGGTTATCATGTCTTATGGCATAATCTATAGCATTCAATAGATATTAAATCTTTTTAATGTTGTTTGTTAAAAATAATTATTTTCATAGATAAGGATGCTAATTTATGGTTTGATTTTACGTCATTGCAAGGAAAAATTGTAAATTTTGACGAAGCAAGGAAGAATAAAAATGCTAATTTAGCATTGTTTGATTTTTTTAGATAATCAGTAAATGCTGTAACAAAAAGTACTATATACTTACTGTTCCTGCTTATCGTTTTCTGCCCAAATTTTTCCAGCATACAGTTCTATTATTATTTTCTTATATAATGCAAGCCCTACCCCTCTCTGCCTCCTGCCGGTGTGCGTACGTGTTTTAGAGCTTACAACAAATACACCGATATAGGTTGTAATTCTTCCTTTGGTACTCCTATGCCATTGTCCTTTATAGTGAAAATATTATCTTCCTGTATGTATAGATCAATTTTTATTATTCCTGACTACAATAGTTTATAGCATTAATAATTCAATTATTGAATGTGTGTTTAATATAATGAGGATTACAGTTAAATATTATATTTTCTTCAATATTAGGTGTAAAATTTAGGGTTTTACTGTTTAGATATAGTTTCTTAGATATTTGAATTCTTTTGTATAGCAATTTGCTTAAGTTTATATTTTCTTTATAATTCAGACTGGATAATTTTGAAAAATCTAGAATATTATTTATTAAGCTATTTAATCTAATAGAGCTTGTAGCTATAATTTCTAGTGTATTGCAACGCTGATCTTCATTAAATCTTATCATAATTATCCCATAAGGTTTCACAAAGGCTAATAATACCCGGTTATCGGTGTATTTATTTCATGGTTTATTTTACGTAAAAATTCATGTTTCAACTCAAGTAATTTTTCAAGTTCTTTGTTCTCGATAATTAACTCTAGTGCCTCTAAATGAGCATTGTACAGCTTTAATTAATCTTTCTTGCTCTTGCCTTGGTTTTAAGAATACTATAAAAAAAGACTACTAAATAATGTTAAGAAATATCTTACTTTTAAATGGAAGCTATATATACTAATTAATAACTTATCATCCATAAAATAATTTATAAAACTTTGCAAGTATAACTTTGCAATTATAAGTAAGTTAATTATCAAACTCATTAATTGCAACTGATCAAAACTACTTGATTTAATAAGTAAATTACTAATAACAAACGTAGCAATAAACCAAGATAAAGATATAATATAATTCTTTTTAAATTTTAAAGACCATAAAGGATATTAATATTGTGGTAGTTATAAGTGTGGTATGGTAATAAATGTTATATATCTCCAAATGGTTCCTTATTCTATATAAGGATGAGAACATTGATATTAAAATAAAACCGACCTAAGTAAAGTCACAAATGTTCTTTTTCTCTCTTTCCTAATTTATTTTAACTGCTAACGGTTCTTTTAAAGAACTCAAACCACCTAGTTACTTTAAAATATAATAACTTCCAAGGAAAAAGTAAATTTACGATAGCGGTTAATATTCGATTAATACTTAAAACCACTCTTAAAGAAAATATTTGCCACAATATAATAAATAGTTAATATTGCAGCAATTATACCAATAAAAAAACTTTTTGATATTTGTTTTGTATTTTTGCCATCAATATTCTTTGCAAGATTGAAGGACTAAGTGACGTAAAATATATAAAAAATAAAATATCCCAAATTTAGGACTATTATAGTGAAACAATCCTTGTAAATCAGTTAGACGAGTTTGTATATTTGAGTCTAGAATATGTTGGTCGCTAAAAATATGCAATACAATAATTCCTATTACCGGAATAACGCTACTATAGGTAAAAAACTGTACCTTTTTAGTAAAAGTAACCGATTTTACACCACCAAAAAAGCAGAATAGCTTATTATTACGGTGGTTATATATAAATCTATGTAGAATTTGCAATATTAAATGAATAGCTATAATATTAAGCTTGCTACATGGAATTGCATAGCAATCATCCTACCTATAGTTATTAATATACTAACTTTGTGGCCCGGGGTACGCCCTTCCCTATTATTTCCGCTGCCGATAAGCTACCCAAAAAATTCTCAAAACTAGGAGTTATAAAGTAACTAATTAATTCCCAACTAACGACGTTACCAAATATACTAGGTAATAAAGTAAAACAAGCAATCCGTATATATTCTTAAATTATCAATTAAAAAAGTACTAGTAACGATCGAAGTAGCAATAAGAGTTGCAACTATTGTAACTGTGGCAAAATCACTTTGCCCTAATCTATATATTCACAAATATTGTTTATATTTAGAAGTCCAACTAGCACATTAATCACTAAAAGCTAGTAAAAACAATGATATCTATATTTGGCATAGAATTAAGTTATCAGGTAGCAATAAAGATAAATGATAATAAAGATAAAAAACAAACAATATTTTTGTAAAGTTAAAGAATATAGGCTTTGTTGCATGACTTGTTTTATGTCATTCATTTCCGCCTAGGCAGGAAGAAAAACTTTATATATATTTATTTTATCAAATTAATAAACCTTAACATCATTAATATTACTTCCGTTTAATATAGCCAGCCGGTATTTGCTGTATGTTTTGTATATTTCCTGAATTTAGTAATTGAAAAGGTGTATACATAAAAAAAGCTCCAAAATTTATATTATATTTTACAATAAAATTACCATGAAACATGGTTTTTCATTTACGCTTTTAAAATATATAAAAAGTTACTAATATCAATAAATTATTAAATTTAATACCAAGGTGCTAATGATAGCTCTATGCTAATCCCTTTAACGCTAATACTAGATTCTTTAACGGCAAGATATTTTTCTACTCTAATTAAAGCAATTGCTTTATTATGGTAACTTGAACATATTATACCGATTGTATCGTTATCTGCAAGTATTTCTTCATCTTTAACTAATGAGGATAAATCTTCATCTGCTATAACTTTATATATCTTTCTTCTTATAATCCCTTGATATTTAGCTCTTGAAATGACTTCTTGTCCTACATAACAACCTTTATAGTAGCTAATCCCGTTTAATTCTTCACCGCCATATAAAATTGGGATAGATTTATTGAAAGATAAATCTTCTACACCGTCTATTATTGCAAAATTATATTTATCTTCTAGATATATTGGATTCTTGTCTTCACGGGAATGACATAAAGGGTCGAGAGTATCTTTTAATGTTCTATTTACTATTGAACGAAAACCAAGCTTAGTATAGCGAGGATCACGAGATGTCACTAGTGTGTCTATATCTAATTTTTGATGTGAGTAGATAACTTTATATTTGTCATGGCAGTCTATTATTTGTATTTTGGAACGAAATTTATAGAAATTTAAATGATCTATTAAAGTAGCTTTATTACTTTTATCAATATCAAGGTAAAGTTCCTCAAAGTTATGAATATACACAAAAAAATCAAATAGGTATTTTCCTTTATTGTTAAGTAAATAAGTATAACAGTATTTACTTTTCTTTATATCATTAGTAACAAGATTTTGTAGGAATTTTACAGAATCTAAACCTATTATTTTAATAACCTCTCTATCACTTAATATTTCATACATAGTTATAATATTATTGACTTTATACGTTCCTATAACTACTATACTCTAAATTTATATTAAATTAAACTTAATAATCATGAGATGTTCATCTTACTGTACTTCTACCGAATATAAGATGATTGATCTAGTTACTAATTTAAAAAAGATTGGTCTTGAACCTCAACATTTTGACGATGTTTTATATATTCGGAAAGAGATAAATAAAGATTCTGATTTTATAGAGATATTTTTCTTTCCGTTTGGTTGTGTAACTATTTGGGGCGATGATGAAATTCAAGAAAAAATAATTTTAAGTGATACTGATTTAGTAACAGTAAATAAGCTTAAAGAACCGGTATCAGATTATATTTATTGTGAATATAATACGGAGGTTGAAAAAACCTTTATTGATGAAGAAAAAAATAAAATTATCTTAGCTGATAAATCGATTTTTGTTAAACTCTCTATTTCTTATGCTCTTGCACAATCAGTTAAACTTAGCGTTCTTGAGCAATCTGTTAGTAACTTGATTATTCAGACAACTCCTATACAGCAGGAACTCGCTAGAACCGGTAGCGTATCACTTTCTAAAAAGGAAATATTACAGCAAATAGGTATATTATTTAACGAACGTTATTCAATTAGTCTGCATAGTGATATATTCGATACTCCGGAATTCTTTTGGCGTCGCCCGAGCTATGAGCCTCTATATCTTATGACGGCAGAGTTTCAAGACATAGAAATACGGCAAAATATAATGAATCATCGTCTTAATATGATTCATGAGCTTTTGAATATTCTTTCAAACGATCTTAATTATAAACATTCTACCAAACTTGAGTGGATCATTATTATTTTAATCGGTCTTGAAGTTGTTTTATCTTTATCTCATACTAATCTTTTCTTAAAAATTATCGGAGCTTTATAGAATCCCTTCTATGCAAATGATCGATAATCAAAAAACATTAGAAGAAGTTTGTAAACAGTTAGCAAGTAAGACATGCTTAAGCATAGATACAGAATTTGAGCGTCGCTATACTTATTATGCTCAGCTTAGTATAATTCAAGTTAAAGCAGAAAATTATTGCGGAATAATTGATGCATTAAGCAATGTGGATCTAAATATTTTTAATAAGCTGCTTGCAGACAATAATATTACTAAAATATTTCATGCTCCTCGTGAAGATTTAGAGATTTTCTATAACTTGTTTAAAACACTACCTTCTAATGTTTTTGATATACAAATTGCAGCGAATATTTGTGGATTCGGTAAACAACTAAGCTATGATGATCTTTGTTATAAACTATTCGGTATTGCTATTGATAAAACTCATCAAAAATCTAACTGGTTAAAACGTCCTATTACTAGTGATATGTTAAATTATGCTATGTTAGACGTTGAGTATTTATATAAGATATATAAAGAGTTAAATAATATAATTATTAGAAGTAATTTAGTTAATAAATATCAAACTACTCTTGGCTCTTTATTAGATGTTAGAAATTATAAGGTTGAGCCAAAAGATGCTTGGAAAAAAATAAAATATAGAAGTGATGATAAGAGCTTTAACCGTAGAATTCAAATACTTGCAGCTTATCGCGAAAAGAATGCACAAACTATAGATATTCCTCGTAAGCATTTTATTTTAGATGAAGATTTAATAAAGTTGTGTAAATACTCGCCGGTAACAAATAAAGATTTTAAAAATCTAAATTTAAAAAGCAAATATTTGTATAAACAAAAATATAAAGATGAAATAATAAGTTTGTGTAATAACTTTTTTATGTTATAATATTATTATAGCCCTTATTGTAGGGCTTCTATGTCATTCCCACTTTGCCGGTATGACATAGAGAGCATTGTTCAAGCCATGCCACATATTATAAATCATACCGAGATCACAAATTTAAGCTTAATATCATGAGATTCAACTGGAAAATTATTGATTAATTGTTCTTTTAAACAAACTCCGGCGGTTAATATATTTGGGTTATTATTTAAATATTGATCAAAATGTCCTTTGCCGTATCCAAGCCTATAACCATCACTACTAAATGCAAGACCTGGGATAATAACTAACTCAGGAATAAAAAGATCATTATTGATAGGCTCAAAAGTTTTAAAATTACCTAAAGCTAATGAGTCCTTATAATGATAAGGACAATATTGTATCTCATTTTTTATAATTTTTGGTAGGAAAAATTTTATTTCAGGATGTAAGTTTGTTATTTCAAGTAAATTAATTTCATATTTTAGAGGGTAATAGAGACCAACGGTTTGGATTTCTAACTTCTTTAATAAATGGCTAATTTTACTTATTAAGGAGTGTCTGACCAAGCCGGAAGTAATTTTTTCTTGGGTTTTTATTAAAAGATCTTTGAAATAAATACGCAGTTCTTGCTTGTTCATTATTACTGTCATGCCCATACTCTTCTATGCCCCAGCTTTTGCGAGAATTATCACATATTGATCGTTCTTTTATCCACACTAAGAGCTGCTTCTTTTATAGCTTCGCTTAATGTTGGGTGGGCGTGGCAGGTTCGTGCTATATCTTCCGCTGCTGCTCCGAATTCCATATAAGCGGTAAGCTCGGCAATTAATGTACCTGCATCTGCTCCTATAATATGTGCTCCTAATACCTTATCGGTTTTACTATCGGCAAGAATTTTTACCATACCTTCTGTACTACCGATCACTCTTGCTCTACTATTTGCTAAAAACGGAAACTTACCTACTGTATAATTAATGCCTTTTTCTTTTAGCTGCTCTTCCGTTTCACCGACACTTGCTACTTCAGGATAAGTATATATCACGCTTGGAATCAAATTATAATTCACATGCCCTGTGTGCCCTGCAATAATTTCCACGGCAGCTACTGCCTCTTCTTCGGCTTTATGAGCAAGCATCGCTCCTTTTACAACATCACCGACTGCATAAATATTTGAAACAGTTGTTTGGAAATGATTATTAATCTCAATTCTACCTTGCTTATCTGTAATAATACCAACAGACTCAAGCCCCAAATTTTGCGTATAGGCTTTTCTGCCTACTGCTATTAATACCACATCGCTCGTTATTACCACGTTTTTACCACCCTCCTCTATTGTCAGATTTACTTTTCCTGATTTTACTTCTGCAGACAATACTTTAGTATTTAGTTTAAACTGTATACCCTGTTTTTGCTGTAACTTCATAAATTGCATAGCAATTTCTTTATCAAGCATAGGTACAATACTTGCTGCATACTCAACAACTATTACTTTAGCTCCTAGGCGACGCCAAACTGAACCAAGTTCTAATCCTATATACCCCCCACCGACTACTATTAAGTTCTCAGGTACTTTAGAAAGCTTCAAAGCACCGGTAGATGAAACAATAAATTCCTCATCAATTTTAATATTCGGTATTTCTATGATGCTAGAGCCTGTAGTAATTAAGATATTTTTAGCTTTAATTTGCTCATTATTTACTTCAACGATGTTGTTAGAGATAATTTTAGCTTCACCTTTTATTCTAGTAACCTTATTCTTGGCAAATAGGCTTTCTATACCTTTTGTAAGATTAAGGACTAACTTATCTTTATTAACAAGCATTTTTTGTAAGTCTAATTTTATCTCTGCAGTAATACCGATACTTTCAAAATGCTTTAAAGCTTCTTCATATTTTTTAGAGGAATGAAGTAAAGCTTTTGATGGTATGCATCCTATATTTAAACAAGTGCCGCCAAGAGCATCGTTTTTCTCAATGCACGCTACTTTCATATTGAGCTGAGCAGCTCTAATACTGCCTGTATAACCTGCTGGACCGCTACCTATTACCACTAAATCAAATTCTTGCATACTTGTACCTTATATTATTATCAATTTGTCATACCGTGGCTTTGACAACGGTATCCAAAAAAATTAAAAAAACTCGATCCTGCGATCAAGTTGCGGATTGATAAATTGTATTTTCTCAGTTACACGGGAAATGAAATAAATCATACACCACTATTACCTCTATAACAACTTTAATCTTATACTATTCTTATTTGGTGAAGCAATAAAACTAATTAAATTAATATTATCTTTAAAAAAGTTTGTATAATTTTGTAGTAAAAAGAACATCTTTTTAGAAATAGTGTAATTATGACGAAGATTTAGTGAATTTGACTCACCAATATTTTTTATTTCTCTCATTAAAGCTAAAGGATTATCAAACTCAAGGCTAATATTTTCATAATCAACAATTACTTCGGCAAATCCTGTCTGTGAAAATAAAATCGGAACATGATCAAAATGAATAAAAGGAGAAATATGAGGAGAATGTGCAAAATTACTCATTATTTCTGCCTCTATCAAAACTTTACGTAAGTTTTTTAGACTATCACCACCGACAAAATTACCGATAAAAATGCCCTCAGGTTTTAAAAATGTTCTAATATTAGATAGAAAACGTTGTACATCATTTATCCAGTGTAATCCTAATGAATAAACAATTAAATCAAAAGAATTTGAAGGAAATTCTAAATCTTCATCATCAATTAATAACTTACGATCATGATTAAATGAATCAAGCAACAAAGGAGACATATCTATTGCGGTAATATCGGCATTTCGATAAGTATCTTTTAGTAAACCTGTAAGATAACCGCACTTTGCAGATATTTCTAGAATATCAGAAAAATTGTTATTAATCAGCTTTAACCTATCAATTAGGTCACCCTCTGCATATTTGATAAATAAGCTGTTACTTATTCCCTCTACTGCATTATTTCGGTGATTTTTTAGTTTTGATCTGTTGAATATATAATTCTCTCAATTTATAAGTTTTCTTTCTTTTTCTATATTACTCGATTCCCTGGGAGCTTTATATAACTACTTATACACAATAATACTAATATAAATTAAATAATATATGAATCAAGCATTGAAATTATTTCTAATGATATCATTCTTATATTTCTTTCGATAATATATTTTATAATTCTCATTCTGCATATCATTAAACCACTGCTCTTGTTGTTTTTTAATATGATAATTTAAGGAATTAGATTTGCTATTACTAGTTTGGAAATTATCTTTACAAAATTTTAAAAAACCTGAAATTAACGTTTCTACTGCATTAGTCTCAGATTTTTTCTCAAGAAATTGCATAGAAAAATTAGCACGATTATTATGTTTTAAATAAAATTGTTTATATTTCTCATGAATTTTCTTTTCTTTTTTTATTTGTTGTTCTGAAAAAGATAATTTTTCTTCTAATAATTTATGAATTTTGGTACAATCACTCCAAGGTAATTTTATTATTACCTGCGCTTCTTGACATTCAAAATTTTCCTGAATATTGTTAAAATCAGCATTTGCTACTGTACTTACTAATATTAAAAAACATACTATTAACTTAGGTTCTATGAACAAAAATTTTAAATAATCTATTTTAGCTCTTTTTAGCTGCAAATTATAAGATTTTTTTGAAATAGAAATAACTCTTCCTGTAAAAACCTTATTAATTTTTGCATAACAATATCTTAATATATAAATATTAAAATTTTTGTTCATAGAACCTAATATTCATAAATTTAATTAATTTTAGCAGGAATCGGTATCATAATACTACTTCTGTATCTTTGATTGCTACTAAAAAGTGACTTTTTTTGAACTTTGTTATTATTTACCGAAATTTTGTTTTCTACAACTACTTCATTATTCTTTAGATAACTATGTAAGGATGCTTTATAAAGTGCCATGTTACTTGCTATTTTAACTACATCTTGCTTATATTGAAACCCTAAAGAATAATTGGCTGAGTGGTAATGTGCTATCGCTTTGTGCCAGCTACCTAGTTGGTCATATTTTGAACGCAAAAATTTTGCACCATAACGAATGTTATGATTTGGATCAAATGCCTGTTCAAGAGAATTAAAAGCCTCTAAATGATGTCTTAAGTTAATCTGCATGCATCCGACGTCAATACTCTCGTTCCCTTTTATAAGCTCTATTCTAACAAAACGTACAGCTTCTCTTTTATTGTTAAAATAATAGCCTTTCCCTCGGACATTTACTGTCCAAGGCCATACTACTCTAATTTTATGGGTTGTATGTTGTTTACCCGATTCTTTTAAAGCTATTGAATGTAGTGTATTAGATGGGATATTAAATTTTTTTTCAAAATAAGGAAAAAGCTTAGAGCATTTAAAAGATTCAGCTATTTCAGGATCAGCAATAGCCGGCTTAGAAAAGAAAATAAAGGAAAATAATAGAATTAGTATGATTATTGTGTCATGCACCCATTTTCTTACATTATTCCTCACCTCTCTTATGTCATCCCCGCGTAAGCCGGAATCCAAAAAAAAAATAATATATTTTGCTTTGACGTTTTTGTTGGATCCTGTAGCCCCGCCACGGGGATGACCTATTGTTTTTCCAAATCATACCGGCAACGCTAAAATAACTTAAATTAAGATAAATTAGCGTATCATAACTTATCTTATGAGACAAGGAAAGTTATAATATTATTAGGTTAGATCGTTAATATCATAATTATTTTCAGCAATACCTAACATTTTAATATATTCATTTATAACTTCCGTAAAATATTTTGATATTGATTTATTTTGCTGAAAAAATATTTCATCTTACATCAATTTCTTTAAGCCATTGATATGTATGTCGTCATTATTTCTATAATAAATCAATACAATCGTTTAGTAACGCCTGCAATATTGTTGCTTTTAATAGATCACTTTTAGTTGCCAGTAAATTTGGGGCAAGTATAACTCTAATATTTCCTTACCTTTTATAATAGCTTCATTCTTATTTTTTGCTTCTTGTGAAACTGTTCTAAGGATAATAAACCTTTCTCAATAAAATATGTGTTTTGAATTTTTGAAAACGGAAATATATAGAATTAGTAAAATAAAATATAAGATTTTGTGTAGAAATTATTAATTTTTTTTAAGAAAAAAATAAGCTATCATAACTCCTCTTATGAAATCAGACGAGTTATGATATTTAAGATGTAAAGACTTAATCTAAATTTGAACTAAAATCTTCAAAAATTGTTTCAGCTGCTACAAAGTCAATTTCTCTGTTAACTACAAACCGGAGTAGGATTTACTTATTAATTGTATTAATACTTGCCTTAACCCACTCTACTAGAGCTAGCAGTATTCGAACTAGTAGAAGGTTGTTCACCTCATAAGGGTCGTTGCTTGATTAAATAAAGCGGTAAGTTGCTCAGGATTATTAAGGTCTATATATTTTGGCATTCCTGTAGGTGGAGTAAAATCATTATAAGAAATATTTGATTTTTCATCAAATTTGAATGTTCAGTAGGCTTATGCTATTCTAGCTAACTCCAAAAGCTCATCATCAACAAATTCTTGATGTTTTGCAGTTGCATATTGTGTACATTTGGATTATTTTATAATTACCTGGAATAGCATATAAACCGTATTCTCCTTGATTTGCTTCTTCTAATACGAGATTAAATATTTCTGATTTAATTTCATATTTTTTGTTGCCTATAAATTGTTCTCTAGAAGTTTCAGTATCCCTTGTGCTGTATCTTAATTTTTTAGTCTCTTTTTAAAACTACAAAAATCTATAATTGATGTTTTAGCATGCTCTAATACGGCTTTTATAGCTTTTCATTGATTATTAGCTTTTTCATAGTGTTTTTTACATTGTCCTTAACTTAGCATTTTATTTTTACATTGCTGCTCATCTTTAATAGCATTCTCAGCCTATTTAGCAAGTTGAGTATATGGTTCTAGGTCTCCTACTGCATTAAATATGGATACATGTTTACCTAGATAATCTACTTTTATCATTATTTCAGATAGATCAAATTTTTGCACTAATTTCGGTAATGCAACAAAAAATTCATCATAATATGGTTTTTCTAAATTCCATTCACTTGCATTTTGTTTGATTTCATTTATAGTGTCTTGACTAAAGTTATATAATGAATATTTATTCATAATTTGACCACTTTGTAATTATTGGTTTAATTTATATTTAAAAACCACAAAATGTGGTATTGTTTTAAAATGCTTTAAATACTGATAATAAACATTTTTTGATAATTGACTGAATAAATAAAAATGTTTATTATCAATTAAAATTAATATGTAATAAGTATATTTTATGAAAGTCGTTAGCTCATTAAAATCATTAAAAAAACGTGATAAAGATTGTCAGATCGTTAAAAGAAGAGGAAAAATTTTTGTGATAAATAAAAAGAAAAAAAGATTTAAAGCAAAACAAGGTTAATACTATGTATATTTAAAATTTAAAGAGTTATTGTTGCATTTTATTATGGATTAGTGTACTCACCAATCAAAATAAAATCTAATTCCTAAAATATACACAATATAATAATAGCAAAATGGCCGGTCACTCAAAGTTCAAAAATATTCAGTATCGTAAAGGTGCTCAAGATAAAAAAAGAGCAAAAATTTTCACTAAATTAATTCGTGAAATAGTTACTGCAGCTAAAACCGGTTCTTCTAATAACCCTGAAAATAATCCACGTCTTAGGAATGCTTTAACTGCTGCACGTAGTCAAAATCTCCCAAAAGAAAGAATCGACAAAGCTATTAATAGTGCTAATGATGCTTCTAATACTGAAAATTATATGGAAATTAGATATGAAGGTTACGCACCTAGCGGTATTGCTATAATAGTTGAAGCTTTAACCGATAATAAAAACCGTACTGCTGCTGAGGTACGCTCTAGTTTTACTAAATATGGTGGGAGTTTAGGTGAAACCGGTAGTGTTAATTATTTATTTAAACATTGCGGCGTTATTCAATATCTAAGTAATATAGTATCGAGTGAAAATATTTTAGAAGCGGTTATGGAAGTAGATGTAGACGATATTACATCTGATGATACCATCCATACAATCTATACGGATATTGAAAATTTTTCTAAAGTTCTAGAATTTTTAACTGGCAAATATGGCATACCTGAAGACTCTTATATAGGCTGGATTCCATTAAATACAATAATTATAGATGATAAGGAAAAAGCTGAAAAGTTACTAAAGCTTGTGGAAGTTTTAGAAGAAAGCGACGATGTGCAAAGAGTTTTCAGTAATTATGAGCTATCTGATGATGTTTACGCAATAATACAAGGAGCATAATGACTTATAACAATGCAAATTATCAAATAATTATTTTAGCAGCCGGTAAAGGCACTAGAATGGAGTCCAGTTTACCGAAAGTAATGCATAAAGTCGGTGGAGTTCCAATGCTTGAAACGGTATTACAGAATTCGCTCGAAGTAACAAATAATGTAGTTATAGTTTATTCAGAGGAACTTAAAAAATATTTAACGCCCTATGAGAATATGTGTCGCTTTGTACTGCAAAAAGAACCTAAAGGTACAGCTCATGCTACTTATGCAGCAATAGATTTAATTGATGAAAATAAAATAATATTAGTTTTATATGGTGATCATCCCCTTATTACTCCAAAACTTATGCATGAATTAATAGCTTATTTAAACCTTACTAATTCTGCATTAGTGACTTTAAGTTTTGAGAGCAAAAATCCTACTTGGTATGGTAGAATAGTTACTGATAAAAACGGTGATTTTTTAGAAATAATCGAGTATAAAAATGCAAACGAAGAAGAGAAAAAAATAAAGCTTTGTAATTCGGGTATTATGGCTTTCAGTAGAGGCATTTTAAATCAATACTTACCTTTGTTTGCTACTAATACTACCGGTAATAAGGAAGTTTATTTAACTGAAATAGTAAAAGTATGTAAAAATCACGGTGAAAAAGTTTCATATTTATTATCTACTGATCATGATTTAATTGTTGGTGTTAATAATAAAAATGAGCTAGAGAAAGCCAATAATATTTTTTCTAAAAATAATTGTTAAAAAAGTCTTAAAAAGTGTTCTATGTCATTTCTGTGGAAGCAGGAAGCCAGCATTTGTTTTTGTGTCATCACGTGTGGGCTTGACCACAAGGATTTCGCATCACATGCTGTGTCCTAAGATACCGCGATCAAGTCGCGTGTGATGTAATTGGATTTTCACTTTAGCGGGAATGATATAGAAGCCATGCAACAACACCACAAATCTTGGAGAGATGGCCGAGCGGTTTAAGGCGCATGCCTGGAAAGCGTGTTCACGACAACGTGTCGGGGGTTCGAATCCCCCTCTCTCCGCCAACTCTAGAAAAAGTTTGTCACTTCTTGCAGTTTATCGAACGGAAACGCCAAGGAAGGAGTAATCAAGGTGTCCGCCTCTCGAACTTAGGTTCATAAAATATAAAATTTAAACATTCTCTTTTTTTGTCCATTGTCCATTGTCCAACCTGTAAAGGTTTCATCACATTTGTCGTTACATGTATAAAATCTAAAAGCTTCTTAGAAAGCTTATCATTTATAACGTCATAACTACTCATTAATTGATTCAACTCATATTGACGATCTTTTAGCTCTGTTTTTATAATAAAAATAGTTGTATTATTATCCATTTCTCTATTATAGCTACAATTTTATCTAATATAACAGATAATCAACTAATCTATATAAGCTATGGTTATGATGTGTAATAAGTGGAAATAAACTAAATGAATTATTTATTAAGTTAAAGAGTAGCAATTATAAATATTATGGTGACACTGGTTTTGATTTATTTTGTCCTATATGTACTCATAAAGATAACTTTAGTTGTTCATGTGATAATTGCAAGAAAGCTATAAAACTGCAAAAACAAACTAAAGAAAAAATAAAAGAAACCTTATTAAAGGTCTTGTAGTAATTAGTTCTTCAAGTCCTCTTGATACCTTTAAGTTTTATGAAAAACAAGAATTACAAATATATTCCATAGAAAAAATAGTATGGGAGCTTTTACCGTACATAAATATTAAGGCAAAGCAACAATATTTAGATGATGTAAAAAATCTTGTTAAAGGTGAGTGGTCTTTATCATGGACAAATGGTATTGCTGAGATGTGGCAACCAATTGCTAGCTATAATAGGAATGATTATATTTCTGCAAAAAGAATAAATTACTCGCATGAAAGAAATATGTTTATTGGCAGTATTTTAAAGAAAAGCTAATAAAGCAATTGCAGAAGATTTGATAATCTAATTTAGAATTAGGAGATGAATATTATGAAAATGTTATGTCGACTGAGTATAGTAAATGATTATAATAAATATTCTTTTTTTATTTTTTATTAGTTATCTCTTTTACTTCTTTCCAAAGTTGCAATATAAACTCTACTGATTAACCTTACAGATTTGGTAGGTGATGCTTTTCGGTAAGCATTTTTATTGCTTTCATACGCTTACTAAATTTTTCATTTGTTAGCTTAAGCGTTTCTTCTACGTCAAACCCTGAAAAATACATAGTAAAATTGTCGTATGGAACATCGCCTATTTTCTTCCTATACTCTTTCCAGTGATTCGGCTCTTTTATCTCTTTGCACTCATTTATCACCTGCTCTAATTTTAATATTATATCATAATCAGACCAATCAAAACCATGTAGCCCCATGCATCTTTTTCAAGCAGAATTTTGTATAGGAAAAAATTGATAAAATTATATTGGAATAATCAGGTTTAAAATAATTAAACGTAAAAGTTGGAATAATGGGGAGTAAAAGTTATAGAAAATTTTTCTAAAGATTTATAAAAAGAATTACCTGAAATGAAAGGATTATATTATCAAAATATTTCTTATATGAGGCAATTTGTTGAAGAATATCAAGAACAGTAAAGCCTCCAACAGGCTGTTGGAGCAATTTCTTGGGGACATAATATAAACACATGAAAAGCACAACATTAGTTTAGCAACTCTCAGTAATATCACAAATATTTTACCTTTGATGACTTAACTTGAGCCTTCTAGTTTAGAAGAATAAATAGTACGTTTTAAGAATTTTATATATGATATATATGTCAACGTTATTGTGGTTTTGCAGCAGATGAATATGATGAGGCGTTGCAGCAAGATGGTTTATATGAAGCTGATAATTATCGTGAAGAAGTTAAACTTGTTCAAGTGAGTGATTATAAAGCCGAAAGAATTATTTTTGAGTTTAGTACTTAAATATACACTACTACAACTTTATCTCGGCTTTTGTTAGGTCTTTTAAAGTACGCGATCCAGTGCATAGCATGGTAATCTTAAGCTGCTTAATTATTAATTGTATCTCTTCGGACACTAAGTATTCCGAATTATCTACCGCTTTTAATAATTGACCGGCAAGTCCAAAAATATTAGCTCCCATACGAATTGCTTTTGCACCGTCAATACCCGATTTTAATCCACCGCTAGCAATAATTGAAACATTTTTTGAAATTTCCCGTACCATCTTAAGAGAATCTAAAGTCGGGATTCCCCAGTTAATAAAGCTACTAGCAATACGGTTCTGTAATGAATTTTTAGCACGATAAGCCTCAACTTGACTCCAGGACGTTCCTCCGCTCCCTGCAATGTCAAGAGTTTTAACTCCTACATCAATAAGGCTTTTAGCAACTTGTTTAGATAAACCGTATCCTACTTCTTTAACAATTACAGGGACAGAGAGGTAATTAATCACTTCTCTTATCTTAGGTAAAAGATTTGCCCAATTTCTATTACCTTCTGGCTGAGTTAGCTCCTGCAATACGTTCAGATGCAGGATTAAGGCATCGGCTTTGGTCGCATCAACTAAATACTGACATTCTTTCGGTGTTACTCCATAATTAAGCTGTACTGCTCCGATATTGGCTAATAAAAGGATATCAGGAGCAATATGCCTTACTGCAAATGTCTTGATCGTATCTGCTGCTGCTAACAGAACCCTCATAGAACCGAGTCCCATAGCAATACCGGCTTTTTGGGCTGCTTCTGCAAGTCGATAGTTAATATCTCTAGCTCTAGCCGTGCCTCCAGTCATACTAGAAATGAGAATAGGTGCTTGTAAAGCTTTTCCGAGGAAAGTAGTAGTCGTATCTATATTATCGTAGTTAATTTCCGGTAATGCGTTGTGAATAAATTGAATAGATTCAAAACCGCTTTTAAGTGTAGATTCAATGTTTTTTGTAAGATTAATTTCAATATGCTCTTGTTTTCTTTCTATGTCTAAATCCTGATTTTTTAGCATTTTACTCACTAATTCTTTTTTATATTTAATCTATATTAATATATCTAGTTTTGCAAAATATATTTGATATTACCTAAAAAAATGTGGTTTTATAGATTTATTACTTTATCCTTAGCAACTAGTTTTGCTTTATCAATAATCTTATTGACTAATAATGGTAGATTAAATTTCTTTAACTCTATAGAATAAAGGTCTGTACTACTATGTAAATTTTACTTAATTTAATAACTTAGCAGGCTTTGTGTATTATCTATATAATTCTTTTTTTGCAAGTCATCCTCTTAACTTATGCAGTACTGCTACTAATGCACAGATTGTATTAAAGGGTATCTTTAAATTATATACTATATTTTGTATGAGATTATTATTAATGTATTCCACTTGGCTTAACTTATCTGTTGTGTTTTGTAGTTTTGCTTTACACCTATATTGTATCATAATAATTTCCTGCTAAATGGTTTATGTCATCTTTCTTATTAGATTCTGATACAAATGATGGCATTAATGTAACAGATATTGGTGATAATTGGATTTGCCAATTATGTTTGCGAGTATTCTCAAGCTGATTGTTATCTTGTGTTTGATCTTTGTTATCAATTATTATAATGTACCCCTTGCTATTTTGGTTATAAAAATGTTAGCATAGAGGTTAAATGTTGGGATTTCATAGTTTTAACTTAATCTCTATGCTTGATACTATACTTATGTAACATCACCTAACAGATATCCTAACTATTTTTGGAAGTACAGAGGATCTAAGAGCTTTTTTAACAGATTTTTATACAATTGGGGTAAACAGCTGCATAACTAAGACACTCCTAAATTACACTGTGTTGGTTCAACTCTTGATCCAAAGTAGTATTAATTACAAGACATCATAAATACCTTTGAATACAGCATTGTGTTGGCATTTAAGCCTACTTTTTGATATAATTTTTAGTAGAAATAAAAAGATAAATTAATGATTATATCAATAAAGAATTTATATAAACCATAACCATTCTTGCAATGGGTTGGTGGTAAAAATCGTTGATCAACTAGTTAAATTTATTCCTGCGAATTAAGTAACTACTATGCACCATGCCTTGGTGGTGGAATGGCCTTATGCTTTCACATTAGGGATAAGTTTAAACAATGCTATTTACCTGATATTAATCTAGAGCTAGTTACCAGCTACAACATGATAAAGAAGAATCCTGATGAAATTAGTAAATTACTAGACTCCCATAAAGAACGACATTCTAAAAAGCATTATTACCAGGTTAGAAGTAACAATGATAGTAATGATCCAGTAACCACTACTACAAGATTTATATTTATCTATCTTAATAGATATTCATTTTAAAGGCATTTACCAGGTTCATATCAACGGGAAACCAGCTCAAACTGTCTCTGGCAGGAATTATAGTAAATTTGATATTGCTTCTGTGGATGATGGTAGCTCATCTTGATCAATTTTGTTAAAAATTTCACTAGATCTAGATTTATTAGATATACCTTTATCATCTATATATATTATATATATTTTGTCATCCAAATTTTTTTGGGGTTGACACCAAATTTCTTTGGGCTTTACCCTAAACTTTCTTGGAGCTAAAAAAATCTTTATCATTTCCGTGTGGTATTTTGCTAGCAGCAGCTTGAAAATTTCTAACTAGCTTAATATAAGAAGTATTATAGCATTTAATGCCATATTTATAACTATCGTCGCTCTCCTTTGTACACTTCAATAAAAAGCCACTCTTTTTAACTAGTAAGCATTGTCTTACAGACATACTCCTAGAGACTCTTTAAAGAACTGATATGTTTCTTGGAGTTCAGCGATACTATTGTTTTAATAGATTTACATGTGAAAGAGTATTAGAGATAGAAGCTGCCTTAAGGATTACTTAATATCTACCATTATGAGATGCAAGATAACCCCATTCAGTGGAGATAAGGTTATTTCATGTGGTGGAGCCAGGGGGGATCGAACCCCCGACCTCTTGAATGCCATTCAAACACTCTACCAACTGAGCTATGACCCCAATAACAGATTAATTGCCTTATACCATAATAATCAAATTAAATCTATAATATTTTTTGTAAAATCTAATTTTGACCTTTTAATATGGGACTATTAATAATTGATAATTAAAGAGATTTATAGACAAAAATTAGTAAGATGTTTGCAGCTAAAAAGCATGTAATTAACTTTAAAATTATTTTGTTAATAATCCCGTAGCATTTCTAGAAGAAATTATATTATCTACTATTCCAAATTTTTTTGCTTCTTCCGGTGACATGAAATTATCGCGTTCCATGCTTTTTTCGATATGTTTTACATCTTGTCCGGTATGTTTACTGTATAATTCGTTAAGTAACCTTTTGATTTTTAGGGTTTCTTGAGCATGAATTTCTATATCGGTAGCTTGTCCTTGATAACCTCCTGACGGTTGATGGATCATAATACGGCTGTGAGGTAAACTATAACGCATTCCCTTTTCGCCCCCGCAAAGTAAAAATGAACCCATAGAACAAGCTTGACCTATGCATAGTGTAGCCACTTTAGGCTTTATATATTGCATTGTGTCATAAATAGCAAGACCTGCGGTTACAACGCCTCCAGGGGAATTGATATACATATATATATCTTTTTTAGGATTTTCTGCTTCAAGAAACAGTAATTGTGCAACGATTAAGTTTGCCATATGATCTTCAACAGTACTACATACAAAGATTATACGCTCTTTTAACAATCTTGAATATATATCATAAGCACGTTCACCACGTGATGTTTGTTCAATTACTATCGGTACATACGACATTAATATTTTCTCCTGAAATTGATGAGTTAAATTAAAAGTGTGTCATATCGTGATTTATTCACAGGATTCAAAGAAAGATTAAACAAAACTGGATACTGTGCTCAATCCACAGTATGACAAATTGGACAAAAAAGCTTCTACTTCTTATCTTCTAAAACATTAGCAAGTATATCTCCCATATTGGTAGTATTATCACTGGAACCATATTCTTTGAGAACTGTTTGACGTTCTGCTATTTTATGAGCTTTTACCGATAATAAAATTCTATCGGTTGATTTCTCGATAGAAATAACTTTTGCTTCTATTTCTTCATCTACTTTAAACATTTCAGGTTTCTGCTCATCTTTTTCATCTGATAATTCAGTACTTTTAATAAAACCTGCTACTTCATTGTTTAATAGTACTTCGAGTCCATCATCTTTAATTGCTGTTATCAAACCTTTAACTATTGTGCCTTTCTTATATTTGTCACTGATTTCTTGATATGGATTTTGTGACAATTGTTTTATACCTAAACTTACTTGTTCTTTTTCAATATTAATAGCTAAAACTTTGCATTCTATTTCATCACCTTTCTTATATGATTTTAGCAGGTCCATTCCCTTATTGTCCCAGCTAATATCACCTTCATGAATCATGCCGTCCATATTATTACCAAGTGCAACAAAAATACCGAAATCCGTAATATTTCTAATCGGTGCTTTAATTACAGTACCGACAGGATTATTTTCGGCAAATTTTATTAAAGGATTTTCTTGGCATTGTTTAATACTTAAAGAAACACGATGCTTTTCAGTATCAACCTCTAAAACTACAAATTCTACTTCTTGTCCTATAGTTAGAGTTTTTCTAGGATTTTGATTACATTTTAACCAACTAATTTCACTTGAATGTACAAGCCCTTCAAGTCCGTCTTTTAATTCTATAAATACGCCGTAATCAGCAAAATTTGTAACTTTACCGGTCATTTTTTTACCGACAGGGAATTCTTCTTTAATTACTTCCCATGGATTAGAATCAAGTTGTTTTATACCAAGTGATATCCTTTTGGTTTTTTCATCAAACTTAATAACCATTACTTTAACCTTTTGATTAAATTCTAACACTTCTGAAGGATGGTTAACCCTTCCCCAAGAAATATCGGTTAAATGTAATAAACCGTCAACGCTGCCAAGATCGATAAATGCACCGTAATCAGTAATATTTTTTACGGTTCCTTCTAAAATCATTCCTTCTTTAATTTTAGACAACATCTCGTCTCTAGCTTCAGCACGTGACTCTTCTAATATGGCTCTTCTAGAAACGACTATATTACCAAGCTTTTTATCCATGCTTAAAATTTTAAACGGTTGCTTGATATGCATTATAGAAGTAGGATCTTTAATAGGTCTCACGTCAACTTGGCTTCCCGGTAAAAATGCTACTACACCGGATAAATCTACGGTAAACCCTCCTTTCACGCGACCGAAAATCGTACCATCGACAAACTCGCCCTTAGAACACATAATTTCTAGTTGTCCCCATAATTCTTCTTTAACTGCTTTTTCACGGCTCAATATTGTTTTACCGTTACGTCCCTCAATTTTCTCGATGTAAACTTCCACTACGTCCCCAACTTCAGGTAAAGATAGAAATTCAGACTTAAGTATTCTACCTTCATTCTTTAATCCAACGTCAACAATAACCATATCGTTTTTTATTTCGATTACTTGACCTTTAACTACCGTTTTTTCTTTTATATGACTTGTATCAACGGTTTCAAGCATTTTAGACAAATCTTCTGCAAATTCGTAGTTAATTGCTGCAAGTTGTGGAACAAATCGTTGTTTTAGTTTTATTGACATATTTTTCTCGTAATATTAGCTAAAGTGCTAAACTAATACAAATTTTTAAAAAGGTTAATAAAATGATATTGTAAAATAAATAATGACTATAATATATAATTTATTTGGCAATACCAATAAAATTGAATAAAACAACCTAGCACTTTTTCAAGTTATTTTATTATTTGCATATAATGAGTTATTTCTTCTACGACTTCTATAGCTGAAAGCTTTGAAGTATCGATAATTAAAGCATCTGAAGCTGGTAATAACGGTGCTACTTTTCGTTCTTTATCTCTTTTATCCCGCAAAATGATTTGCTGTAAAATCTCATCGAGTATACATGCTTTTCCTTTTGCTTGCAACTGCTTATATCGTCTTTCAGCCCTGATGTCCGGATTTGCAGTTATAAAAATTTTTAAATCGGCATCAGGTGCAACAACGGTTCCTATATCCCTACCCTCCATAATAATTCTTGGCGTTGTTTTTACTAGATTAATCAGATATTTGTTTAGATTATTTCTAACTTCACTTATTACGGCAATTTGCGATGCTATATCTCCTATATTCTCGTTCTCTAAATCAAGATTATTATCGAGTTTTAATCTTTTAGATAAAGCAATTACTGCATCGATATCAGTGATATCTATTTTTTGACTAATACAGTCAAAAGTAAGCTGCCTATAAACAATACTTGATTGAAAATATTTAAGAGAAAATTTCTTTGCAAGCATTAAACCGATAGTCCCTTTACCTGAAGCAGCAGGACCATCAAGAGAAATAGTAAAATTTTGAGAAATATCAAAGGCTTTAGTTTTTAAATCCATCATAAAATTATAGGCTATCCACACCAATGGCAAATTATATTTGTTAATTTGCTACCACATAAAAATTGTAAAAATTGTGGGTTGATACTAGTCTTTATCCCGATTTCAAAATAATATATTAATATTCAATATTTTAATCGAATAGCGCATTATTGCATAATCCACTATTCACATAAATTCAATTCAATAATAAAATATTATAAGTAAAGCTTGAAATCTAGTACATTATGCAATAAATATAGAATTTAAGGGTGATTAGCTTAGTTGGTTAGAGCATTACGTTGACATCGTAAAGGTCAGAGGTTCAATCCCTCTATCGCCCACCACCTTATCTCCTAGCTTTTTTTAATATACCGATTTTGCCTCCATACTCCTTATGCTCACTATATGCTCATCGCATTTTACTAATGATTGTGCAACACATAATTTTGATTATCAAAAGCAAATAATTTTCTATAATTTTGTTGGCAATTTTATTCCTCCTGAATGGAGTAATCTCTCATATCATAACGGAAAAATATTAAGTAAAACTGCAGACAGCTTCTATCTCTAATAGTCTTTCGCTTGCAAATCTATCATAATAATAGCATTGATGAACTTAAGGAAACTTATCATTTCTTTCAAGAAGAACACTTAGGTGTTTGTCAAGAACGTGTAAGACAATATATATTTGAGTTACAAAAAAGTGGCTTTATTCAAGTTTACAACGCAACAGTTGTTAAATATGGCATTAAATGCCGTAATAATCCTTGTATTAAGCTAGCTCGAAATTTCCAACCTGCTTCTAATAAAATACCATCTAAAAATGAAAAAATTTTGACTCAACCCCAAAAAAGTTTGGACCACTCTCTATATATAGATAATAATAAAAATATATCTAATAAATCTAGATATACTGAATCTACAATTTTGCAAAATGAAAAAGATAAATGCAGTCAAAATGCAGAAAATTAGTTACAACAACAAAAACTTGAAGCAAATTCACAATGTAATAGCATAAAACCAGTACACGATGAACAACAAGGCGATAATATTAGTGCATATCTAGAGCACTGATAGCATACCAGGAGCTACACAAATTAACACTACACTGCAAGTAGTTATTGATAAAATCTCTAAACAATATAATTCTACTTCTACAGAATCAAGCACTAATAATAATGCTGGTTCAAAAGACAAAAATTAATAGATTTTTATCCATTAAGTCGTCAATAAGATGGCAATTTACTCTAGATAAAATCAAATAGAGCATTTAATCTTGATTCTATCAATCAATTGCTCTTAAAGCTTGCAGGAAAATATTCTCATCATCATTTTGGTCATAAGAAAGTCCTGATGGATTATATGGCTAAGGCGTTATTGCAAACAAGCACAACTGAAACGTAAAATAATCGGCGTTTTTGATTCTGATATAGCTTATGAATTACTAAGCTCTTGCTGCTTTATTGGCATAGTTGATAATTAATATAAGATAAAACTGTTAAACATATTAAGCTTTCAGAAAATACACAAGATCAGATACTACAGCAAGTACAAATGATCTATGGCAATAGTATTGGAAAGTTGCACATTATAGCATTTACTGAGCTTGAGGCAAAGCAGAATAATACTGAAGATGAAACGCAAAATTATTTATCACAGCTCAGTAAACAATTTAATCCTGATACAATATGGTACAGGGTGCGGTATTCAGTGTTATAACAAACATATTGATTCTAGTGTATTCAGTAAATTAGTAGTGACAGAAGAAGATATAGATAATAAGAAACTAATCCTTAAATTTCCACATCAGCTTTCTATGATTACTATGTGAGAAATAATTGTATGCAGGATTTAGATAAGGCTTTTAAGGCTCAAGTTTTTACTTTTGAATTGATGAAATTTCAAAATAATTAAAGCTGTTTTATAATTTAGAAAATAATAATAGCTAACTGATTGAGTTATGGTAGATTTCAGTACTTACAGATAGAGGAACAGAATATTGTGGAAAGGTAGAACGTCATGCTTTTGAGTTATATTTGGCTATAGAAAATATTGATCATACTAAAACTAAAGCTCGTTCCCCTCAAACTAATGGAATATGCGAAAGATTACATAGAACTTTGAAAGATGAGTTTTATGATATTGCATTCTGTAAAAAGATTTATAACTCATTAGAGGATTTACAGATTGACTTAGATCAATATTTAAACAAATATAACAATACTAGACCTCATTCTGGAAAGTTCTGTTACGGAAAAACTCCTATGCAAACTTTTAAGGATAGCATCAAAATTGCTAAAGATAAGTCTATTAATTCTTACTTATCTGACAGCTCTTTTGCTGCTTAATCAATCCGTGTCTATCAGATCAAGTATATGGGCTGTTGAAAAGTATTGTTATACCCATATTTTCCATAGTTCATCACTGAATTTTGCTAAATAAACTCATGTTAATATAAAACAAGAGTTTATGTTTTATAATACATTTAAATCATTTTAGAGTTTTTCAACAGTCCGTATAGTGTTTTACACATTATACTTGATTACTAATGATTTAAACTTAGAAGCTTCATGTTTCTACGAACTATACCAAGTTTTAGGAGTAAGATTCTTTCAAATTATCTATGTGAGTACTTTAGTAAAAAGTACATTGATAGTAGAATTTTAGTTGTTGCTAAACAAAATATCAAATTGGCTTAATTAATCCTTGAATTTACCTTTTAGATAATGGTAAAACAAAGATTGATAACAATGTTATGTTGCTGAACAAGCACAGTGGTAGGTATGAAGTACTAGCTTTTGTTTGGTGGGTCATACGGTGGTGGGAAAATCACAGATGATATATATTATATATCGAAAGATATAGTATTACTTAGGAGTCTGTCTTGGCAGTAGATTGATAACAAAAATAATGCACTAATTCATAACATGAAGTTTAAAATCTACATCCAAAAACAGTAATTTTTTCTAAAACTTATAAATTTTTAGACATTAAATACCTCAAAAGTGACATGTTTAAGTACTATCTAATTATTCAATTAGTCTTTTAAGACAGGTTCTTAGAAAATTTAGGTAAAAAGTATTAAAAATAATTAAGGTTGATAATTATTATGAAAGATTTAAAAAATTGGCAAGATGAGTTTGAGGTATGTATTTATGCTAAGAAGCTACTGGATAAAGTAATATATTTAAATAGTATAGTAAAAGTACCACCAGTGGATGTGTTGGAGGTAAAGAAAGCTATATACTATGCAAGGAAATATCATGGCGGTCAAATGCGTCAATCAGGAGAGCTATTTTACTCACATCCGATAGAAGTAGCATATATGGTATCTGATTACTTATTTAGAACAGATATATTAGTAACTAGTATATTGCATGATACTATAGAGGATACAGAACTTACCAAGGAGAAAATATTACAAGAATTTGGAAAGAATATAGCCAATCAAGTAATGGATTTAACGAGGATTAAGGAGAATGGTATAAAGATTAGTTCTGCTGAAATGGTAGAGATGTTATACAAAGAGAAGAAACATGATGTACTTCTGATTAAGCTATTTGATAGACTGCATAACATACAGACAATAGGTGCTAAATCTCCTGAAAAAGCTAAGAAAATTGTAAATGAAACTTTAATAAGTTTTATTGTTTTGATGCCTTACCTTGGAATTCCATCATTAGAAAAACACTTTTATCGATTATGTTTACATGCTACACATAAAAATAGATTAAAGGAAAATACATTATTTACTAATAATCTTAGAAAATTTTGGAGTTATTTTAAACACAACACTGAATCTATAAATATAATTTAGCATACTACTTGATTATTTATAGAGTAGATTATTTTGGTAGCAATTGAAATACTTTATGCTTTAGGTTAATTCTATTAAACGTATATATTACATGAATTTCATTGTTATCAGGACTCATAATAATAGCAGGATATGAATATTCTTCAGACAGGATGTTACTATATTCTATATCCCCTTCAGGATAGATAGAATTTCTAATAGTGATAGGGCGCCAATTCAACCCCTCATCATAGGATGTAGCTACACTTAATATATTTCGTGATTTATGATTATTGATTACTCGATTATATGCAAGTAGCAATACGTCACTACTTAAATTAATAGTATCAATAGCACTATCAGGATTTAATAAATTTACTGGTTCTAAATTACTCCAATATATTCCTTTATTTATAGATATTGATCTGTGTATGTAAGTAGAAATTAAGGAATCAGTTTTTCTAGGTCTTACTAACATTATGATTTTATTTGGTAAATTACTACTAACTAAAGTTGGTTGTATAAAACCTCTGTAACCTTTTTGAAAAATTTGAGGGTTGAATGGTAATATAGGATTACTTAAATTCCATGTATGTAAATCTGATGAATATTCTATATATGAAAAGTCATCAATACAACTTTCTCGAGAACATGGAGATAAAATATTATTTTCATAAATTAGTGGTTTATTACGTGCTGGTCCTAGAATACCATGTAATAGTTCTGGTTTTTGCCATGTTAATCCTCGATCATAAGAACGAGATAGTATTCCACTCCATGTTCTTGGATAAGGTCCGATTTTACTAAAAATTAGCAACTGATTATTAAAGAAAGTTATTACTGGATTTCCACAACTGATTATCCCATTATCTTGTTTAAGAGGAATATGATGATCACGAAAATATTGCGGTGAAATAATTCTTTCTGGAGTAGTCCATTGATAATGATTTTTCTTTTTAAATCCTAAACTAATCCAAATACTGTTATTTTCTTCTGACTTACCTGATTCAGATTGTGTTTTACCAAAAAATGATATTATTAATTTTTGATCGTCAAAAGCAAATATGGTTGCAGCATGAACATCTTTTAGATCTGAATTATTTAAAATAAATTCTTCTATTTTTGTTTCTAAAATAAACATGATGTTTTATTTTTTTTCTAAATTATTGAAATAATTTAATCCAAGTGTAAATCCTATTATTATTGGGAATAGTATAATTTGCATTCCCCAATGGCTAAAATATTTTGTTAAATATACAAGACCAAAAGATATAATAATATTCATGGAAACAGTCGATAAAGCAAAAATTATACTTGCTGTTCTAAAGCGTTTAAAAACTGGAAAATGTTTTAGAAAAATTGGCATAGCTGGATTTGCACTAAGAAAAAATAACATTACAAATGATTGAATTAAGAATAAATGAACAGAAGTAGTAATATTATTTAGTAAATAAGGACAAATGAGAGCAAAAATAAAAAATATTACTAATTTAATCTTAAGAATTCTTAATGGGTATATAATATAACTTAAATAAGTTAATATTAAATAAGCACAAAAATTTACTATTGCTACAATAAAATTGTTATGAATAACTGCTTCTGCTGTAAAATTAAAAGAATTTTTTAAAATTTCACCACAATAAATATAAGTAAAATAAAAACATATTGGCCAACCACATGATATTAATAATAAAAAGAAGAATGTTTTTAGATTGACCCTTTCATTGTAAATAAGATTATCTTTTAATGGATTATCTGTAGTTTTTTGTATTAAAGTGATATTTTTCTTAACACGACGTTTTGCATCAGCAAATTCAGGAGTTTCCCGTAAAGCAGTTCTGGCAACTGCTCCAACAATTGCTATTATAGTTCCAAGCCAAAACGCTATACGCCAATTAAATCCAAATGAGGTGACTAAAGATGCAACAGCTAAGGCTATCATTCCTCCTAAATTAGCAAATACTGATGTCATTAAAACAATAGGATATTGTATAGGAGGTTTTGTTATTTCTAGTAAGTATAGTTGTGCTCCAACTATTTCACCCATAGAAGATAGACCTTGAATAATACGGCATGTTATAACTATCACAGTAGCAATGAGTCCTTTTTCAGCATAAGTTGGGACAAGGGCCATTGCAAGACACGAAGACGACATTAAGAATGTAGTAATAATTACAGTTGCTTTACGACCAATTATGTCACCAACTAAGCCAAAAATTATGGCTCCAACAGGCCTCATCACATAAGTAGAACAAAATGCAAAAGCAGAGTAAATAGCTTGAGTATGCGGGTCTGCCTTAGGAAAAAATAATTCATTCAGTAAAACTGTCATATGAACATATAGCATCAGATCAAAATATTCTAAAAATGTTCCAATTGATAATAATCCTACAGCTTTTTTTTGTTCTGTTGTTAATGAAGTAAATGTTCCTTCATTATGTTTAGTATATTCTATCATTACTTGACCGTTTTAAATACCATATAATAGTATCAGATGATATACAATTTATCTACTCTTAAATATTAAAAATTTTTATATATGATATTAATATTAAATTATCTTAATTCGTGATTATCAAAAATATTTTTGCCGATTTGAGTCCATTGATCTTGTATACTTGGGTTTTCAGTCAATTCACTTTGCAGAGAAACCAAAGCTCCAAGTAAGCTACTAGTTGGTAAACAGTCAAGTTTTACTTTTACAACTAAACCTCCCATTTCAATCAAATGACGAGTACGAGTTTTCCTTTCCTGAATTTTAAGTTTAGCCTCTTCCATAACTACTTTAGCTTTTTTTGTTCTAATTTTAATCTTTGTTTTATGACATTATCCATATAAATAGTTTTAACTTTTTATTGTTACAATCATCATGAATGCTCAATAAATTTTGGGAGTCAACTGCTTAATTATAAGTGCTAAGGAATTCTGCAAATTTTTTCTTGAACAGATCAATATTGGATACAACTTTTAAGTTTGCAAAGTCTAGTATAATGGTGAAATAGAAAGCTATTCAAAATCAAAATATCCCCATACCTACTAAGATCAATAAAAAAACAAATAAAGATGATTACCATTGATCAAGCTTGAATTATAAGGAACGTACAACAAAGGTTTAACCCAGCTCTTTAGAGTGATGTTAACGCAGCATATAAACCTAAAGGTTTATTTTTTGCTTTCTGTTTCAAGTAATTCTGGATTTCTGTGGATGATTTTAAGATTGCATGGGTAATGTCAATGATGGATTAAACATTGTTACAATTAACAAACCATGGTGATACAGTTTGCAAGAATAGAAATAGTAAGTAGGAGTTCAGGAGGAAATGCTTGTCTGAAAGCTTCTTATAATGTAAGGATAGTTATAAAAGATAAGAGGAGCAATTCTACTTACAACTTTAGGAAGAAAGGAGATATACCATACAGTATTGTTGCCTGCTCATGTAGATCAAAAATTCAAAGCCCAAAGGGTTTTGATGAATAAAGTAGAACGTCTAGAGACAAGAAAAAATAGTCAATTATTAAAAGATGTAGTTTATAGCACTACCTGATGATAAAATTGGATTTAGATGATAGAATAGCAATTACTCATGAAATCATTGAAGAGATGGGGTGGGTAAAGAATGGACTTGGAGTTCAAATTGATATTCACCAGCTACATGATGGAGAAAAGAATTGGCATGCCCATGTGCTTGTTACTACCAGAAGATTCACAAAAGATGTAAGGCAGTAGATTTAAATCCTAAATTTGCCAAAGTTAAGGGCAAAGCGTTCATTATCCCAGAAGATCAGATAATTCATGAGAGAGCTCAAGAAGTAAATATTTTGTTAAGTTAGGCTTAGAAATTCGAATAGACCTGATAAGTTTTATGCCTCAGCAGCATGTCGGTCCTACTAGAATAAGAAGTATTATCAATGCAATATCTGAGCAAAATAAAATATGCAGGCTTGCCCATCTTGAAATCATCAAAGGAACAGATGGGGTACTTGATTGCATTATTCATCATCAAGCTATTTTTACTAAATTGGATATAGAAAAAGCAGTCAAAGAGATGCTAGCAGAAGCAGAAAAGTCAAAACTAATAAGGGAGGTATTAAATTCTGATAGATTAATCAAACTATAATAATGAAGATGGCACGAATACTAAATACTATATTACTAAAGGTGTGCAAGCAGAAGAGTTAAGGATACTTAGAATAGCAGCTAAGATCAATAGCTAGATTCATTTTAATAAAGTGCTATCGATAATCTTGCAAGTGTTAATGAAACACAAAGAGAAAGTCTAACATCATATTTTAATTAATAATCAAGGGATTAGGATCTTACGAGGTAGAGCCGGCACTGGTAAGTCACAAGTACTTGCTGAGACTTTTATAAAGTTGTCACTAATCATGGACGAAATATTATAGGACTCTCGCTCCTACTCATAAAGCAGCATCAGATCTTAAAAGTAAAGGCTACCAGCAATGTCATACAGTAAAAGGGTTTTTATTTAAATTGTATAATGGCAAAGCTGAGCTACCAAGAAATACTACGCTAGTAGTAGATGAAGCAGGGATGGTAGGTAATAGTGATTATTTAGAATTATTGAAAGTAGCAAGGAGTAACAATTGTAATGTGATACTGGCTGGAGGTGAGAGATAACTCACTTCAGTTGAGCGAAGAGGAATATTTGCAGTATTTGCAAGTAGGTTTGGCTCAAGTAACATTAGAAGACAAAGCAAGGTATGAGCAAAAGAAATGGCTTCATGCTTTGCAAAATCAGATATTATTGGGTGGTCTGTAGTTACTAGAACAGCATAACGGTTTAAAGATTGGTCATACGCTAGAAGAATCAATGGCAAGATTAATTAATGATTGAAGTAACAGCAAATTTGCTCTAAATGAGCGTTTAATAATTACCATGCATAATATTGAAGTAGATAGTATTAATCAAGGAATCAGGAAGTTACTAAAAGCTAAAGCCTTACTCACTGGTCAAGAATATAGACGCTATGTATCGCCTAAGAAGTATGAAGATTATATGGCAGGAGATCGTATTTTGTTTAATATAACTAATAAAGATTTACAAATAGAAAATGGCGAATTTGCAACGATAACTTCAGTAAGTAATGATAAGTTTGTTGCTAAAAGATAGCGGAAAAGAAATAGAATTTATCTTCAAGATGTAAGCTTTAAACATGGCTATGCTTCTACAGTGTATAAAGGCACAAGGAGCCTCAATTAAAGATGTCTATGTATTAACATAATCTAGGAGGAAATAGCAGCAATTCCTATGTTGCAATGACTAGACACATATAGAAGAGGTAAAACTCTGCTATAGTAGGGAGGTTACCAGGAGGAATATAGCAAGTTTAATATCGCAACTTAGCAAAATAGATAGTAGGCTATCTAGCATTAATTTTAAAACTTTAGAAGAATTAGTAGCGATTCAAGATCAAGAAAATACGAGTCCTAATATTATAAATAAAGTAGATAATTGGTTTAAAGGGGTAATAGAAGATATTCAGGATAGATTATATCAATGATAACTATTACCGTTTAAGAGTCAAATTAGAACCAGTTGAAATAATAAAGTCAGAACCACCTGCAACAGTTAGCAGCAATTGTTAGAAACGCCAGTGTAAATCCTGCAACAAGCCATCAAAGTCAAGAAGAGCAAAAAAGCTCTGCTGATAACCTCAAGAATTATAATAAACAAGATACAATAATAGGTGTTACATTACAAGAGCAGGTGATGGCAAAGAATTAAATAGATTATCATGCTATTAACAAACAAGAGACAGTAGAATTAAAGCAAAAATTATCATTTAAGGCTGCAGAAATAGGTATAAACTTACTAGGCAGTCCAAATAAGCATTTATCAAATAGCCAGTTACTCCGCTGGGAGAAAGATAGTAAAATAGCAATGAAGATCAACGGTAATAAAGCTGGCATCTGGCATGATTTTAGTACAGGAAATGGAGGAGATTTATTTACCTTAGTACAAAGAGAAACAAATTGTGATTTTGTAGAAGCTAAGAAATATTTACAAGATATGGTTGGTATATCATCAACCAACAAAAGTAAAGATATAGCAGTAAATTTAGCAGCAAATAAAAATCAACAAATTAAAACCCCAGCAGCGCAAGGTGATAAAATAGTAAAAATTAAGAGAGCAGAAATATTATATGAAAAATCAGATGCTTTAAAATATGTCATGCCAAGTCATGTAGCAAAAAGATATTTATCAGAACATTGTGAAATTAAAGAAGTATTGACAAGATACCAACTAAGCTTTGATCTTAGCACCAATATGATGTGGGACAGTCATAGCAAACAATATTATCCTGTCTTAATTGCTTTTGCTAGAAATAAAGATGGTAATATTACTGCTGGACAATCAATTTATTTAAACAAAGACACAAATAATAAAGCTGATATTGATGTTAATAAACGTTCATTTGGTAGAATCAGAGGTTCTTTTGTCGAGATTAATAAAAATAACGAACAGCAGAACGTACAAATCAGTAAAGATGGTAGCAATTCAACAAATAATGTAACGATTATAGCCGAAGGGTTAGAGACGGCTTTAAGCATTGTGGAAGCTGGTATTAAAGGCAAAATTCTTTGTAGTTTAGGTGTAAGTAACATCAGGAACTATAAACCTCTCAAAGGTGAGAGAATAATAATTGCTGCCGATAATGATGCTAAAGAAGCAGTATCAGTTTATACCATAATTAAGGCTCAGGACGAATTAATTAGCAAAGGAGCAGCGGTAGCAATAATATATTAGTTTTACTGCTACCAGTAGTGCCAGTAATAAGAATGTGTGTTCTTTCGCTATCTTTAAGAAGCGGCAAACCAGAAAAACAAATATTAGAAGCTTTGTTATTTTTATAAACCATTTTTGCTAAAGCTTTAGCTTCTATAAGATTTGCTCCTCTGATCTTATCTTTTATAATCGCTTACTTAACTCGATAAATAAAAAAGATAATAACTGTAAATATTCCGATAGTAAAAGCGACCACAGCTTCTTGCAAGGCTGGATGCAATAAAAATTGCTCAAATTCATTTATATTATGCGAATGCAGTGTAACATGCCAGAATTTATGAATAAATTCCTTAGCATTACGGTAACCCCAAGCTTTTTGTTCTATATAATAAAATTTGATTCCTATTTGCTCTAATGGATAAAAATACTGTCCTATCGCAAGTTTTAATTGTACATATCGCTCTATAATAAAATAATATAGACTTAGCAAAGATAATTTCTGAAATGTACGCAACATCAACCACGCTAAAACAGATACCACGCCAATCATTAAAGTATTAATACATGCCTTACACGAGCATTCTCCTCTGATGAGCAAAAATTTGTGAACCACGAGTAAAATTATTTTGGTTTTTGTAGCTCATGAGTAATTAACTATAGTAAAAATTATTGCTAACACTAACAAAAATAATCTTCATTTATTTCAACCTATAAATAATTCTTTAGTATTTTTAATTTTTCTTCAAATTCATTAGCCCTCAGATTATTACCAAGTTTTCTTAGAGCATTAATTATTGCTTCATATTCTACTATAAGATTTGGTTTGTATTTAAGAGCTAAGTTAAAATTTTCTTTAGCCTCTTTATGTTTATTTAAATTCACTACAGTAATAGCTTTTTCTAAGTAACTATTAGGCATAATCTTGTTTATATTTAATTGCTAGATTTAAATTTCTTATTGCTTCCTCGTATTTACCTAATTTATATAACGATTTACCAATATTAAAATATTCTTCAGCTAAAAATATTTGGATCTTGAATTTTACTCTGTGGATCTATTTGTGGTTGCTTATTAACAGAATTAGTTGAGTTGGCTGCAGAAGCAATGTTAAAAAACATTAATGGTAAAATAAATAAAACTGCTGATTTTTTAATGTTTTGCATAAATTGCTTCTCAATTATTTTCATTTTTATAGCATAGTAATTTAATATTTCTTTTCTTTATGGCATTATCACTCATACCAATATTATCTGCTACTTGCTTGCCAGTTCTTACAATTGTTGATTCAGGAATATTATCAAATTCATCTTTAATTTCCTCTTCTTATCCTTTACTGTAGCAGATAACTGATCAAGCAGCTTTACTTTTTCTACCTCATTATTATCTACGCGCTGAATTAGCATGTGTTCTACATTTTTATCAGCAATATCATTTTTGCTGTTATTATTACTATAGCAGCTTGATCATTTAATTGTTTGTGATTTTGATCAAAACTTGATCTCAAGCTTTCTTTAGATGGGATATTGATATTACTAGCAGAATTTAAGCGTTGCGGTTATAGTGTTATTAATTTTAGCTACGCTCTGCCTCTTCTTAATGAGAACTAAGCCCATATAGATGCTTGCTCTTTACACTACTTACGCCAGGAAATTTTTAGCAACTATTGCGTTTAATACTGGTTCGTTTAAATTTCGATCAATAGATGTGGAATTTTGTAATATATAATTCATGTTATAACTTAACTGCTCCATATTTTGTTTGGTTCTAGCTATTTCTTGTCCAATGGATTCTCAGAAAAATTACTATTTAGATTGTTGCTCAATGATTGTACGTTGCTGCTTGCATTACTTAATCTACCATCTTTAGTAGCAGTTGTTAATTTAGATAATGCTTCATTATATGATTGTTGTTGATTAACTGATGTTCCTTGTTCTTTGCCTTGATCATTTATCTGCTCGTACTGTTAACTTCGCCTATACTAGGTATCTTTAAGCCTATATTTGCACTAGTACCAGTGTTTTTCTTAATTTCAGTTGCTATAGAATTACCTGTAGTAGTTAAATCACTGTATCGATTATTTAATGAGTCAAGATAACTTTGTAAGCTCATAAACTGAGATTGATAACTATTATCCTGCAATAATTTAGAAGAGCGGTAATTATTAATCAGCGAGTTAGCTGCTTGAGTAAGTACCTGCCTACCACTCATACCTCCAGCAT
This sequence comes from Rickettsia canadensis str. McKiel, assembly GCF_000014345.1. NCBI lineage: Bacteria > Pseudomonadati > Pseudomonadota > Alphaproteobacteria > Rickettsiales > Rickettsiaceae > Rickettsia > Rickettsia canadensis. Next base: position 568,626 of record NC_009879.1, read on the forward strand.
CAATAATTCCGCCTACCATTTGCAATGTTGGGGCAAGATTCTGCTGAGCAATAGATCTATTACCGATACTATAATTATCCATAGCAAGGTTATTATCAGTAATACTTGCCCCGATATTACTTGCAACTGGTACCAGAGAAAATTGATTAGCTAAAGTAGTTGTTGCATATGCGCACAAGCCTTTAATACTTGCCAATATTAGCAATAGAAGTTGTCTAATGAGCTTTTCTATGTGGTTATTAATGTATTCATTCATTACTAAATATGATCACTCGTTTTACTAAAATAGCCTCTTCCCAAAAAATGTTGTCCCCAGTATCTCTCGTTTTCAGTTCAAAAAATTCCTTTTATATCCTTCTTGACGATCTACCTTTCGCTCTTTGTACAAACTCACTTTACTATTCGGATATTCATTTCTTCTGCAACTTGAGCTATTATTTCTCGAACCATCTGTTTTATAAGTTTTTTAAATACTTTGTATCGGTATTTTGTTATCAATACTATTGGTACCTATGACAATATACCGTATCTTTCCTTTCACATATTTTGTTATAGTCATCATATACAATAAGTATTCTTACTTATTGTATACTGGATGACTATGACTTGATTAAACTAAAGTTTGTCCATCTGAAGATGGATGCTACAACCATCTGATCGATAGTAAAGAGCAGCAAGAGGAATGAGTATAATTTGTTGCTTAGAAATTACCAGATAACTAAAGACTGATGTCTTAACAATGTCATAGACTATCAGTATGCTTGTGCTATTTAAAAAAGCATTGGCTGTAGACATTATGAGTACTCTACAATCACTATTCCTTTTGTATCAATATTCAAATAATTGGCAACAAAATATATCAATATCATGTTAGGATTGAGACCTGATGCTTTGGCTTTGACAACAAAGCCTTCTCATTAGTTTTGGTTCTTAGAGAATAAATTATATTGCTATACTTCCTCTTTAAATTATCCTCCACAGATGATTCTCTATGGTAAAAATAATCTCAAAACTTCTGCGACTCTATTCTCAGTGAGAATCTTCCTTAATCAAAGCATCATGTTTTAATTTCTTTATCATTTTACTCTATACTCTTATTTCTTGATTTATCTTCATCTCAGAACATTTATTTATCTTACTTTTATAGCTTTGCCTATTTCTGAGCTTGGGCTTATAATACTGCATTACTTGTTTCTCTTTTCCTATAGCTGCTAAATAATCTTCTGGCATAGCATGGATTCTTCCCTTTAAAATCCTCAACCAATATATCACAAAATAGTTTATTACCATAATTATAATTAGGATCAAATTTATTATGTATGATTTGTACATCATCTTATATCTTCTTCTTTATTCTTGTAGAACAAGCCTATGTACTACTATAACTAATCAAAGACTCTATACCTTTTGTTTTATGTATTTGTATTACAGTCCTGATATCTTCTCCTTACTTCCAAGTCGTATTAGTGCTTTTATTGCATTTTGTACTTCCTGTAATATTATATATTATAAGTATCACTAGTCCTAATATTACTGATATCACTATCATGACTAATACTCACCTGTTGCAAATTTAACTATCTATTATCTATTCAATTTTGCTATTTCAGGCTCTATAAGTTTTCTTACTGATTTTGCTCACTTGCTTTTTAACACATCATTAAAATCTCCTTTATTAGGTGGCATCACTACCGATACTATTTCTCCCTTATCAATTAAAATTTATCCTTAGTTTTCATGATGTTATTAGGGTATTGCTGCTTCTTTGCCATCATTATCAGCTGCAATGATAATTTTTTTTCTCCACTTTTGCAGAGGGATATATTATTAATGCCTAAACTACACAGAATGCTTCCTTTTATATCATTCTGTAGCTTTCGTAATTTTAACTTTTTTCAGTTTTTTGTTGCTTATTTAGTTGTAAATCTAGATTTATCACTTCTTTCTCATTGTTACTGAAAAATGTTTCTTGCAAATATTTTTTAGCTTCAGCAAAATTATAATTTTTGCTCTATGTACTCAAGTAAACAAATCTTCTCCTTTAATAAAATCACACCATTTGTCTATATGATTTTCTTTTATTCCCATTACTATTTGTTCATCTTCTTCCCCAGTGCAGGTAATAATTATTTGATAAACTATCATTTGGCCTACCAAGAAGAGCAGTACCTATTTCCGTAGCCTTGTAAGATAATTTTTTCTTTAATGCAGTAATATCTTGCTTACTATAAATCTTGTTTTGATCATTCATAGCTTCCTCTTTCAACTTTATTGTTGTATTTCCTACTAAACTATAGTATATTTTTTTATATATCATTGTTTAAAATAAGTTTTATTTATAATAATTAATACTACAGTAGTATTAATTATTAAATTAATCTAAGAGGTAATGTTATGAGTAAAATTTTAAATAACGATAGGCTGTATTTATTATTAACTTTTGTGTTATTTGTATTAACATTATTACTTAACTTTTACAGTAAGATATCTTACTGTTCTTTAATATTTACTTTTTTAGCGTTTACGGTAAACATTATATCAGAATCACAAGGTTATAAAAAAGCAATCAAAAGTGTAATACTATGCACCAGTGCCAGCTTTGCTTTTGCTATACTATATAACATGAAATACTACATTTACGGTGAGCCATTAACAGGCTTAATATTTGCTTCTCTATTATCAGTATTTATATCTTCATATATTAGCTTAATTTTTTTTCTAAAGCGCAAATTACAACATAGCTTCTTAACAAGGAATTTTAAAAGTTTGTTATCACATGCTTTTATTGATGGTTTAGTAATGTCAATATTTTTCACAAGTAAGTTTCCTATGCATAGAGTGCTGTCTATTTTTTATAAAGAAACAGCGTATAAATTGGTTTATTCATGCTTATTGCATTTGTTTATACTAACGACATTTTACTTACTGAAGCAAGTTAAAGTGTCTAGAGAATATCTTAGTGGTTTAAATATAACGCAACTAAATAACTAAAATATGTAATAATGTTAATATATCAGTGATGGAGTAAATATGAGTCTTCCATAGATAGTTCTGGAACATGCCCTATCTTGTTTTGGTATAATTATTATTTACCAAGGAAAATATGCTGTGGCTATGATAGCAAATCATATCAGCATAATCACCAAAATTAGGTAATAGTTTATGATATTAATGCTCCATATGTTCTCTTGTTGGCATAAGTTATGAGTATATGTTAATAAGTGACAGGTCATTCAAGTTTAACTACATTGAGGTTATTCCTGCACACATTAGAGAGTTAGAGCTATGAATAATAAGGGTTGCATCAAGCATGTGGTATCTGAATCAGATTCTAACCATAAGTTAATTATATCATCAATCTTAATATTAGAAGAATTAGTCCTGCCGATTGTTGATATATGATCTTTTAGATCAGCGCTTATTACCCAATATGATTGAAACATTGATTTGACTTCAGACCATAAATCGTATTGTAACGTACATAATTTTGTTAAACTAGTAATTTGCCCATACCCTCTTGGATCATCTGCGATGATGGTAGTCTCTTTATCCTTTATATCGTTAATAAAATCCTTTTCTAAAGTTTGTTTGATACTTTTTTCATGATCGATATGTTTACACAAATTATCTAATGTACCACGAGATTTAATCAACACTATCTGCATATTACCATTATTTTGTTATATATTTAACCAATGAATAAGTTTTTTATATTGTGTGCTACTAATTGATCAAACTGTGATTCTCTATTACTCTCGTTTGCTATTATTACACTTGTATAATAACCATCCATATTTTGTGTGTTAATGTTCTGTTATATGCTGGAAAAGCTTTAACAAATCGTCTTGGTTATCCACACCAGTAAATAAAAATATATCACTCTTTGGTTGTAATTTATATCATCTTTAATAATTTTTTAAATGATTAAATTGTCTATCTACATAAAAATCAGGATTATAAATTTGTTGTAAAAGAAATTGTGATGCATTATCACTGCAATCTTTTAGACTTAGACTAATCCAATAAATTTTCTTATTTGAATTCACTCGACATAGTTGTTTAAAATGCTTGTCTTGCAATTGATCATCATCTAGTAATATTCTGGTATTATGTTTAGTATCTGGATGAAAATCACTTATCTGATTTTGGTCGATATTATGAACCTGTAGCCCTGTATCAAAAAATGATTTGAGTTTATCAATAAAACTTTTACTTTTCTCCGATCCATTTGTTAATCAATTTTTCTATATTAATATCTTGATATAATTGTGCATATGCCCCTGCTAAATCACTTGTGTCTGGTGCTGCGACTTCCTATCGTAACTTCTTCATTCTTAATAAGTTGTACTAATGTTTCTATAGGGATTATTTGATTTATGTTATCTTGGTTTTGTACTCTAATACATTGTTCTAGATCACTAATGCCCACTAACTCATATTAATTTGTCTAAAAATTCGTCAATATCTTTTTCTAATTCACTATCACCTAAGTGACATAATGTAGTTAATTTAACTTAATTATCTATTTTGATGCAGCTTTAAACACTTTTATTAGTTCATTTTTTATATTACTATGAGGTTTATATAATTTTCTATTACCAATTAGGTAAAATTTTATGAATTATAGAGTTCATCTGCTCAACTAATGCTTTTTGTCTTGGTCTAATGGATCACAGAAGAATATTTTAAATCAAGGATAAAACATTCTGCTAACAATAAGCTTTAAACTAAGGTTTTTAGTGATATTGACTGTGGGTATAACGTGTAGGGGAAGTCAAGATTTGCTATACAATCTTCATATCTTACTATGATGATGAATCAGTCGTATATCTAATACAATTATATCCTAATTATTTTTCTGATATGCTGTGTTGATATATTAAGCAATATTCATTACACCATTTTTAACACATTATGTTGCCTACTAGATATGTTAATCTAACATTTTAAAAGTTTTTATTAGTTCTTTAGAGTAAACAATATTTCTTGTAAATTGTAAAATTTACTGTGCTATTTAGAAATTTATATAAAAATTCTGAAATAGTAAAAAAATTTATTACATACTACTTACATGCAAAACTTATAATCCTCAATGAGCGATTTTAAGGGGTATTATAATAAGATTTTTCGTATTTAGTTAAATTCTTTTAAAATCTTTTAAAAGTGCTATTAAAATAGCTTTTTATATTTTTGCATTAAAATCAAGTTTGTAGATTTATTTGTAATTTAGTAATCGGAACATTACCTGCAAGGTTTACATAACATGTAAGATCTGGTAAATTCATAATTTCAGATGGCATGACTAATAATTTTCTTCTCTCTAGGTGATTCATATTAACTCCATCACGCATGGAGGTTAGTTCCGTATGAGATGATTTTTCTTGGGTTTCAATAATTTCTTGCTTACCAAGCATTAAAGCTGATTTATGAGCTGTTTGCTGGTCACTTACACTCGGAAGATAAATTTACTGTCAAATAGATCAAGCATTAAATTACTTCCTGGAAAACCATATATTTCATCTAACTGATAAATATTCTGCACGGCAACAACAAAACAACCACCATATTTTTTTCCGCTAAGGGTACACCCCTGCTTTTAATGCGTACTGAGCTTTGAGAGCATTTTGTTGACCGGGGTCATTGACGATATTGGAAAAATACCATTAGTTGCTTGATTCTGAAAAAACTGAGCTATGCTGCCAAGTACCCCATTAAGTACTGCCATTCTTGCGATATCTGAGGAATTTATCAACTACTATGCCCTTTACCATATCTTCTCCCTATTAGCCAGCCTTCTACATTCTTTTTTATAATCTCTCCCTTATTATTTATAAACGATACTGTCTCTAAGTAACATTTAGCACGCTCTGATGAAATATCTCCACTACATGAACCAATTAATATTACTTCTTTTATTTGCTTTGTTTTATAACGTTTAGAAAAATTTGCCGTATCAACAAGCCTGATCATGTAGTATTTATACCGATTGTTGATAGTTTTCTGTTTCTATTTTCTTTTAAATGAACATTAACTAGTTGATATTTAAGTTTATTTAGATTTATTACAGATGAATTATTAATGCTAAATTGAGTAAAGATTTATTTTCATGCCTAGCAAGGACGTTATTAATATAATCCATGATTTCATCATACCAAAAAGCTTGTTAAATTTATTTCATTTAGAAATATAAGAGAAGTTACAGCGTCATCTCAATCACTTGATATAGGTGAATTTTGCAAAACAAGCCTGTGGTTCCACCACACAAGCCTTACCTTTTAATTTATCTTGTCTAAAGTGATTGAGATTTAGCTGTAACCCTAAAAAGCTAACGACTCAAAATTAAGAGATAATAAAAAGCCTTCCTATGCTAACTGGAGTACTTGGAATCTGTGAAGTAGTATTATAAATATTTCTATTAGTATTATCTATTGTTTTCATAATTAAATAGTTTGGATCACCGTCAAGTTCTACTACTTCTTTTGATTGAGTAGTTTTTTGACCGTTACAGCCAATTAAAGCTATAGAAACAAATAAAACTATTAAATATCTTATCATAAATTACCCTATTTTAATTTTATACTTATAAGATATTTACCTATTAGTATAATGTCAAGTGAGATGTAAATTTTATTGCCCTATATAAACCTCTAAGTAATAATCTAAAGACTCTTAATAAAAATTCAATTTGGCATAATTTAAATTAAGTCCATCTTCGCTTCTTTCTATTTTAGCCTTTTAGACTTATCATAATTCTAAAGTGTCTTAATATCCCCCTCTACGTAGAGGTTGATCATTAGATCGTTTTTTTTAAATATCTTCTCAATATAGCATATACTTCTTGATAAAAACGATAGTATTCACCCATACTTTTTGTTAATATTACTAGGCATGAAGTGCATATTGAGTTTATTATCATTTAAGTAATTATATAATTCTTGAAAAAAGGAATTATATTGCCCATTGGCCATAGAGTGTTTGGATAATAAGCTTCCCATTGACAATATTTTTTAAAAGAGTTCTAAATCTTGACTATGAAGGGCTATGGAAAAAATATTATTATGTACTATCATGTTTTTATTATTGTCAACTTCTCTATAGTACTAATATTTAGACCATGATATCACTTTAAATTTTTAGGCATTTGGTAATAAATTTTGCATATGGAGACATTACTGAAATTTCTGATTGCGATACGTTTTTGATCTTGAAAAGATAAATAATCCAAAATTAAATCTACTGACTTTTTAACATCTTCTTTTGTAACCATTATTGAAAAATTGCTTTGATTCCGTTTAAATTGTTTTTAAAAAAGTTAGGAGTGATACTACCAAAATCTTCAAAAATCATTTCCACTAATTTGGGTTTTGCTTTTAATGGATAATCTTTAACTAGTAAATTAGTATTAATTTTCTTAACTTCCTGTAGCCACTTTAATGCAGTATCTTCTGAACCTATGCTATCCACAAGTTTTAACTTTAAAGCTTGACGACCTGAATATACCCGTCCATCTGCCAGTTTTTTTACTTCTTCTATAGGAAGATTACGTCTTTCTGAAACAAGTTCAAGGAAAAAATCATATGTATCTTCAATATTTTCCATAATAGCTATGCGTACTGCTTGTGTCAGTTTTTCGGTAGGATTTGGAGCAGCTTTTAATTCACCTGATTTAAAATTATTAAACTTAATCCCTAACTTTTGAGCAAGCTCCGTTATCTCGGCTGTTTGTAATATTACACCGATTGAACCTGTAATAGTTCCGTTATGGCTAATAATATAATCACCTCCGAGAGAGATTAAATAACCGCCACTTGTTGCCATCGTCCCCATAACTATTACTACCGGTTTTTTTTCAGATATTTTACGCAGAATATTATAAATTTTTTCAGAACCGACTACTGTACCGCCAGGAGAATTTACATTAACTATTAACGCTTTAATATGAGAATCATCGATTATTTTTTTGAGCTTCTTGTCACGCTTTTCATCCTCAAAAATTATTTCGTCTATTAATATAGAAGCTATATAATCCTCATTACCGGTAATAGGAAAAATCTCTTTTGGAGCAAAATCTTTACCGACTAGTAAGAATATGATAGCAATCAAAATAATAGCAGCTAACTTCCAAATTAACAGACGGGATTTTATTTGTCTTCTTTCAATTAAATAATCAGATGATATATTCATGATTTTTTATATTTTTTATTAGTACAATCAATGTCATTGCAAGGAACAATTGGCTTTATTGCATGGATCGAAAAACAAGTTTGGTGTCATATAGTGCAACTCCAAGGTATATAAAAACAACTTAAAATACTATTATTGAATTCCGTGATCAAAGTTGCAGGATGATGATCAGGCAATTGATCAACATAACAATGACTGCTCACAATGACGATTTGATATCTGCAACAATACCGTTATAAATTAATTATAAACCATTCTTAGGACGCTCTGGGCTCTTCATCATCTCAAAAAACTCACCGTTAGTTTTAGTGTTTTCAAGTTTTTTGAGTAAAAATTCTATTGCTTCACTGCTACCCATTGGATCGATAATACGACGAAGAACCCACATTTTATTTAATATTATTTTATCTACTAGTAAATCTTCTTTTCTAGTTCCTGATCTAGTTATATCAATTGCCGGATAAATACGCTTATCGGCAATCTTACGATCTAGAACTATCTCGGAATTACCTGTACCTTTAAACTCTTCAAAAATTACCTCATCCATACGAGAACCGGTTTCAATTAGAGCTGTACCGATTATAGTAAGTGAACCGCCGTTTTCAATATTTCTTGCTGCTCCGAAAAATCTTTTTGGTCTTTGTAGTGCATTAGCATCAACACCGCCAGTTAATACTTTTCCAGATGACGGTACTACGGTATTATAAGCACGAGCAAGACGTGTTATCGCATCTACTAAAATTACTACATCTTTTTTATGTTCTACTAAACGTTTAGCTTTTTCAATAACCATTTCTGCAAGTTGTACGTGCCTACTTGCTGGTTCATCAAAAGTAGAGCTCACAACCTCACCACGTACCGAACGCTGCATATCTGTTACTTCTTCAGGTCTTTCATCTATTAGCAGCACTATTAAAAATACTTCAGGATTATTAGTAGTAATAGCGTGTGCTATATTTTGTAATAATACGGTTTTACCTGTACGAGGTGGTGCTACTATTAATGCACGCTGCCCTTTACCCATAGGTGCGACGAGTTCAATAACCCGTGTACTAAAATCCTTAGTATCTTTACTATTGTTTTCAAGTTCTAATCCTAATTTTTTATCAGGATATAATGGGGTTAAATTATCAAAATGAACACGATGATAAGCTTTAGAAGGGTCTTCAAAATTTACTCTATTAACTTTCAGTAAAGCAAAATAACGCTCTCCAGCTTTTGGTGCTCTGATCTGACCTTCTACCGTATCACCGGTACGAAGACCAAAACGACGAATCTGACTAGGAGAAATATAAATATCGTCAGGACCTGCTAGATAGTTTACTTCCGGCGAACGTAAAAAACCAAATCCGTCAGGTAATACCTCAAGTACTCCTTCTCCAACTATCAAACCACCCTGCTCTACAGATTTTTTTAAAATTGCAAAAACTAATTCTTGTTTAAGTAATGAATTAATATTTTCAATTTTCAACTCCTCTGCTTGAACTTGTAGTTCCTCTGGTAATTTACGTTTTAATTGTTTTAAATTAATAATATTACCATTTTCTGCAAAATTATTATGATTGTTATTGGATTCCGAATTATTAAGTTCTTCTGTAGATTTTTTGTTAGTTGTGTTCATTATTTTATTATTAATAGATTATAATTGAAAGAGTTGAGTTAGCAAAACTTTAATGACCTTAAGTTTAAAGGAAGTAATAACTTATTTAAATTAGGGATCAAATTAGATTTTTAGACAAAATTTATTTATTCTTGCGGTTTGAAGAATTATTTATTCTGTTAGTTTTAAAAGCCTAGGTTCTATAAAAACTCCTATTTGATTTAGTTTTTTTAACAAAAATTAAATCTTTTAGAATGTTTACAGACCCTATAAAAATGTATGTGAAAGCATATTAACAATGTAATAGCCCATTGTCAAGTTATTTGAACATAATAGGTTATGATTTGTTTCCTCATTTGTTTCCTCGTTATTACCAGGAAAATACTGTAAGTAATTGACAAAGCAATCCAGTATAAGCAATACTGAAAATCAGTATTGCTTTATTATTGGATTGCAACACGTTGCCTATGGATCATCGCAATGATGACTTGGGTAATCCATGCAACAATGCTAATTAAATCTTAGTATAATAAGTTTTACAAATCCTTTGATTTTAACAATAACAAATTTGTATTAAGTAGTGGAGTGAATACATTTTTAACTTCGTTTAATAATGCTTCATTGCTTATTTCTTGATTTAATTCACTACGTACTGCATCAAATATTTCTCTTAAACTTTTCTCTTCTGCTATATATTTGAAAATATATTTAGTACTTCTAAATATTGACATTGAGATATTAACATTATTTAACACTCCGTTATTAATAGTAAAATTAATAGCACCATTTATTGTTGAAGGATTTGCTTCTAAATGTTCATAAATTTGTTTAGCAAAATTAGCAATATTGTAAAAATAAGGTGTATTATCAAGGTCATCAAGCGAGGCTACACTATCTTTTTGGTTTGATACGTAAAATGAATGTTTAATAATATTGCCGGTAAGTATTTCAGAAATTGCTTCCCTAGTTACTTTATCCATCTTTTTAACTTTTTGTAGAAGTGAAAAATCTTTTATGTAATTTTCCGGTCTTAATAAAATTTTCTCCAAAGGATCAAGATAATCAACAAAATTTAAGCCTGCTTTTTCTACGAATTCATATAACTCAGGAACGGAATATGCTCTATCCTGCTTATGCAGGAACATATCATAAACTCCAACGTCACCGAAATTTTGGTAATCAGAAAATAACTCACAACCTCTTTTATACCAGTTAGTAGCAGGCAGGTTATCTAGAATTAATTTCCCATTCATTACTTCTTCGACACGGCTTTTAGTATCTTTATTTATCATTTTCATTAAATCCTGAATTTGATAAACACCAGTACGTCCGTATTTAGCATACACCATTAAACCCATACCACCGGTTGGCTTTAAAGAGTCTTTTAGATTTTTTAAACCTGCATCAGGATTTACTAAATGATGAAGTACGCCGGTACAATTTATATAATCAAATTTGCCAAGTTTTAGATTAGGTATATTTAGTATGGAATCATTAATCCATTGAATATTTTTAAGACCTCGTACTTCTGCACGTTTTTGTGCTACTTCCATACTAGGTTTACTAAAATCTAGATATATTATTTCGGCATTCTTATCTTTTAACTGCTCAGCAAGGTAAATAGTTGAATCACCTGTGCCGCCGCCGGCTATTAAGCATCTAAAATTATTATTAAAATTTTCTTTTCCTTTATATAGAAAATGGTTCAATTCTCCTAGAAATTCACCGCAAATAACAAGTAAACGTTCTTTTTCTTGATTAGGATCCCTAAACGGATATGGATAATCTTGATAATGTTCTTGTACTTCTGCTAAATCTTTAGAAATTGTAGTATTTTTTGTTTTCTTTGTATTGTGCATAAATATTATTTAAGTTGTTATTATATCTTTTATAATTAATTGAATAGTATAATTATCTTGCCAGTTACTTGTTCTTAACGTTCCTATTGCGGCAATATTTTTTGCTTTAGGACTTAATAACACTTCTTCAAAAGCAGTGCCTACCGAATTAAAAGCGATAGCAGATAAAGCTTTACTACCAGAACCTTGTGTATTATGAACAAGCAAGGCTTTAATATGTTTACTTCCGACAATATATGCTTTTAATACAAATAAATTATCAAATTTAAATATAGGCTCATGGTTACCTTGTCCAAAAGGTTCTATACTACTTAATTCTTCCATTAAATGTAAATTAATACTATTGAGACTCAGGTCAAGATCATATTCTACTTGCTTATAATTTTCTAGCTTATTTATACTAGTTCTAAAGGCGTTATTTAAAAATTCCTGTAATTCTTGTAATTTTTCAGCAGTTACAGTAAAACCTGCTGCCATAGTATGTCCGCCTCCTGCTATTAGTAAACCATGGTTTTTAGCATTGATAATTTCAGCTCCAAAATCAATACCTGTAATAGAACGGCATGAAGCTTTACCAATTCCGTCATTTAAAGCCACAACCGCTACCGGCTTATCAAATTTTTCTTTGAGCCTACCAGCAACGATTCCTATAACACCTGGATGCCATCCTTCTTTTACAATAAATAATAAACTACTATCTTGTTGTGTCCAAGCAATTTCCATCGCTTCTTCTATCATTAATAACTCAATGAGTTTACGCTCATTATTATGCTTTTCAAGTTCTTCAGCTAATTTGCTTGCTTCATTAGAACAGCTAGTAGATAAGAGATTAGCACCTAAACTTGACTTCCCTACTCTACCGCCTGCATTGATACGCGGACCTAAAATAAAACCTAAATGATAACATTTCGGTATTTCATTAAGCCCTACTATATCATATAATGTTTTAATCCCTATGTTCTGCCTTTGTTGCATTACTTTCAATCCGCTTGCTACAAACGCACGATTTATCCCTGTTAGTTTTACCATATCACAAACAGTACCAAGAGCTACTAAATCTAAATAGTTTATTAAATTAGGTTGAGGAGATTTTGTAAAATAATTCTGCTGCTTTAAGTTCGATAATATGGCAGTTGCAAATAAGAAAGCAACTCCTACGGCTGCCAAATGTTTATATTCGCTTTTTTCATCAATACGATTTGGATTTATTATAGCTACTGCATCTGGTAATATTTCCGTAGCTATATGATGATCGATGACTATAACATCAAGGCTAATGTCTTTTGCATATTTTAGGGCTTCATGTGCCATAGTACCACAATCAACCGTAATTAATAATTCAGTGCTGTTATCTTTAATTTTTTGTATAGCAAAAGGAGTTGGACCGTATCCTTCAGCTATACGATCAGGAACATAAATATCACATATTATATTTAAATCTCTAAAGATATTTTTAAGTAAAGCAGCTGAAGTAGCACCGTCCACATCATAATCGGCAAAGATACATATTTTTTGGTTATTTAAAATAGCTTTAACAGTTCTATCTACTGCTTTAGCCATATCAAGTAGATGAAAAGGATCAGGTAATAAATTTTTGATTTTCGGTATCAAAAAATTTTCTACTTCTGCTAGATTGTTTACTCTTAATGATACTATTCTAGCAAGTAAATCACTAATTTTAAAACTCCGACATAATTCCATGACTATATCTTCGTTAATCACTTTCTGCTGCCAGATTTTACCGTTTATAGATGCTCGTGGTTTCATTTTACATTGTCATACCATGGTAAAAGCCACGGTATCCATTTTTTGATAATAAAAAACATCTAGGTGTCACCTAGTTCGCTTGACCACGGTGGTTCAGAAATATAACTTATATAATAATCTTTTTCTGCTTTTTCCTGGATGCCAAGGTCAAGCCGCAGTATGACATCGAGCTAAACTTATATCTCCGCAAGTTTCTTAGCTTCATCATCTGCAATTAAAGCGTCAACAAACTCATCTAATTGTCCATTTTTAACTACTTCGTCTATTTTATAAAGTGTTAAGTTTATTCTGTGATCGGATACTCTTCCTTGAGGGAAATTATAAGTACGTATCCGCTCCGAACGATCTCCCGATCCTACCTGCCCTCGTCTATTATTGGCTCTTTTTTGTTCCTTTTTACGTCGTTCTTCTTCATAAATTCTAGCACGTAGAATTTTTAATGCCTTTGCTTTATTTTTATGCTGCGACTTCTCATCTTGCAAAGCTACAGTAATACCGGTAGGGATATGGGTTATACGTACGGCAGAATTGGTAGTATTAACGTGCTGTCCGCCAGCCCCTGAAGATCTATAAGTATCGATTCTTAAATCCTTATCTTCAAGCTTAATATCAACATCTTCTACCTCAGGAAGGACGGCAACAGTCGCAGCTGAAGTATGGATGCGTCCGTGCGATTCAGTTTCAGGTATTCGTTGTACTCTATGAACTCCTGACTCACATTTAAGCTTAGAGAATACATCTTTGCCTTTGATTGATGCCGATGCTTCTTTATAACCACCTATACCTGTATCTACAATTGCTAATATCTCAAAATGCCATCCTTTTAACTCTGCATATCTTTGATACATATTAAAAAGTATGGCAGCAAAAAGTGCTGCTTCTTCTCCGCCGCTTCCTGCTCTAACTTCAATAATAGCACTTTTACTATCCGCCTCGTCTTTCGGTAATAAAGCAATTTTTACAGCTCTTTCAAGTTTTGGTAACGAATTTTCAAGAGTGTGTATTTCGTCTTCAATCATTTCTAAAGTGGCATTATCAAGTCCCACTTCTAGCTTAAAATTATTTGCTTCTTCAAGCTCAGATTTAGCCTTATTATATTCTTTAATTTTTTCTACAACCTCTTCAAGTTCGGCATATTCTTTAGATGCTTTAACAAATTCATCTCCCATAATACCGGAAGATAGTTTTTTGCCTAAATTTTCATATTTATCTACAATTTTTGCTAAGTTATCTGAAAAACTCATATTATTTTTTATGTATTATTGTGATTTATTTAGAGTGAGAATATTTACTGCTGTTGCATGACTCAAAAAAGTACTGAGTGTCATACTGTAGCCTCTCCACAGTATCCATAAAAAAATTTAAAAAGGCTGAAAATCCCGCGATTGAGTCGGCTTTGTTGCATGGATTAGTTTCCCTTCTATCACCCCACCGTAACTTGATCATGTGGTCCAGCTTAATTAGTATTATAAATTGTTTTTCTGGATACCGTGATCAAGCCAAAGGGTATGACACCTAAGCTTTGATTATAACAACATCAAAGCGGGTCTTTCTATGAACTTCTTAAATGCTGCCAAGAACTCGGCACCGACTACTCCGTCTATTACTCGGTGATCAGCAGAAAGAGTTACGTCCATAATTGTTGCTATATTTATTTGATCATTTTTGACTATAGCACGTTTTGAGCTACTACCAACCCCCATTATACAACTTTGCGGTGGATTTATTATAGCATTAAAATTCTTAATACCGTACATACCGAGGTTAGAAATAGTAAATCCTCCACCTTGAAACTCTTCAGGGGTTAATTTATTATCTTTTGCTTTCTTTATTAATTCTTTCATTTCATGAGATAGCTCGATAATATTTTTTTGATCAGCATTTTTAACTATCGGCGTAACAAGCCCATTCTCAATTGCTACTGCTACCGCAATATCCACATTATTGTAATATCTAATCGCATCTTTCCCCCAACTAGCATTAGCATTCGGCACTTCTTGCAAAGCTTTGGCTATTGCTAAAATAATAAAATCATTGACCGATATCCTTGTTGAATTATCTTCAGAAAAAGATTTATTAATGTCTTCTCTTATTTCTAATAATTTATCAACGTTACATTCTATCGATAAATAGAAATGTGGGACTGCTTGTTTAGATTCAAGTACACGTTTAGCTATAATCTTGCGAATATTATTATTTGGTACTAAATGATATTCTTCGGGATTCCTAATAACTATTTTATTAGGAACAGTGCTAGGAGTATATGATAAAATATCTTGTT
The DNA here is from genome assembly GCF_000014345.1 of Rickettsia canadensis str. McKiel. NCBI lineage: Bacteria > Pseudomonadati > Pseudomonadota > Alphaproteobacteria > Rickettsiales > Rickettsiaceae > Rickettsia > Rickettsia canadensis. Next base: position 584,317 of record NC_009879.1, read on the forward strand.
TGATTATTCTACCGTGCGGACCACTACCTTTTACACTCTCAAGTCTAATATTTTGAATTTTTGCAAGCCTTTTCGCAAGGGGTGAGGCGAATATTTTACTTTTGTTATGATTTGTAACTGCTACCTGCTCTTCTACATTAGAATATTGCACAGCTATATCCTCAGTGGATTTTAGAAGATTAGCATCTGCATCTGCTTTCAGTGATGGTAATACACTACTATTTTTTGCAATAAACCCATTAATATCATCTATGTCTTCTCCCTCTTCGCTTAACACAGCAATTAAAGAGTTAACAGGTACATTTTGACTATTTTGTGGAATAACTATTTTGGCCAGTATACCTTCGTCTACTGCTTCTACTTCCATCGTTGCTTTGTCGGTTTCAATTTCGGCAATTACTTCCCCGGGATTAACTTTGTCCCCTTCATTTTTTAACCACCTAGATAGATTTCCTTCCGTCATAGTTGGAGATAAAGCAGGCATTAAAATTTTAATCGGCATAATTTATTTAAATTTTATTTTTTATTATTGTTATTTAACAACAATTGATTTCCCTCAGAAGCTCGAATCCAGTACCCATAGTTGTTATTTCGTGGCTTGAGACCACGGAGTCCAGTAATACAACCCAGAATTAGTAGTCTATTTTTAATCCTGCGATCAAGTTGTGGGGGATGACAGGGGTAAAATTGACCTATGCAACAACGTTGTAATTTTCTTGCAATGACCTCCCAAGTATCTATTACACCTTAATATCAGGGCTAATTATCATTATCATCTGTTTACCTTCCATTTTAGCATGCTGATCAATTTTAACGAGTCCCTCTAATCCTATTTCTATACGTTTAAATAGCTCTTGACCGACTTCTTTATGTAGGATCTCTCGCCCTTTAAACCATAAAGAAATTTTTACTTTATTTCCGTCCTTTAAAAACTCTTTTATTTTTCTTAGTTTAGTTTCAAAATCACCTATACTAATATTAGGTTTAAATTTCATTTCTTTAAGTACGACGATTTTGTGCTTTTTGCGTGCTTCATGTAAACGCTTTTTGCTTTCATACTTAAACTTACCGAAATCTAAAATCTTACATACGGGAGGTTCAGCATTCGGTGATATTTCAACTAAATCAAGACCGACTTTGTCAGCCATGTCTAATGCTTCTCTAATATTTACGATGCCGTGCATTTCACCGTTTTCGCCTACTAGACGAACTTCTCTAACTCTGATTTCTCTATTAGCCTTAGGAAAATTATTTTTAGAAATACAATTTCTCCGTATTATGTTTATAAATAAATATACATTAGCATTTAACTTATTTTATTTAAAATTACAAGTAAATAAAATATTTTATCTTTAATTTTATGTAGAAAGTTTTAAAAAAAATATTGAAACTACTAGGCAAATTCCAAATATTAATAAACAGATTCGTGTTAATTTAACGACTCTTTCCTGCATTTTCAAGTTTTTTAGATCTATAGCATGCTTATGAGCTTGTTCTTTTTGCGCCATATGTATTAATTCCTGTAAAGTACCAGGATAAATATTCTCATACTCGCTGATTAAATCAATTGGCGGTAATATATGTGCAAATTTTTTATGGTAAAAATTATTATCGGGCTCGTTTACACTAAAAGTCTTAGCATAACCTTTATTTAATCTATTATTTTTGTTAAAAAAACGTTTAGTCTCTTTCATATTCCTTTTTTATTTTTTGAAATGTATATAATATATTACTTTCAACTACTTTAAAATAATCAATTAATTGCGTTTCTTTTTTTTGCTGTTGTTTGGAGCTTTTTATATTTATGATATTCTTTAGCTCTGCATATACTAGTTTTATAAAATTTTTTTTCATTGATTATACTAAAAATTTATACAATCTTTTTCCCGTATTAGTAGTTCGTATCTAAAATTTAAAGCATTATTAAACTTATTGCAATAGGTTATAAAATTTTTATCGCAGCTGGCAGTAAATGTTTACTTCTTCAGCATCTTTAACCGAGTCCAATATAATATCCTGTATATAATCAAATCACTAAAATTACCTAGAACTCTAATACTAAAACGATTCTCGCCGAATATGATTTGACCGCCGTTATAATAGCTGTTTTCTTTACTAAAGCTAGTATTCTTAAACTTTTCTTGAGTATTTCTTTAACCTTATATAGGCCTATATAAACTTTATCTATGTTGCATTTATTATCTCTGAAAATTGCTCTACATGTTTTACTATAATTATATTTTACCGTTTCAGGTTTTAAATGTATTTTCAAGCTTAAATCATAATTTTGTATATACAAGTGCAATAATATCTAACAAAATGCTCAAAAACACCGTTAGTATATATTATTATTTTAACAATAGCATTATTTAAATTCATATCAGATCTAATACTTTTTTCTTCAAAAATACCATCAATAATTATATGATTTTGTACAAAATCGTTACTATAATTGCGAAAGGATTTTCACTAATTTTTCTGTTGACATATTTTAACTTCTACGTAAACAATAACATTTATACATTTTGCATTCTCAAGTTCCTAATATTTTATCATTAGGTATTTTTTCTATTACTTCGTCATATAGTTCTATTAAACCTTCAAATTATTAACAGTAAATAATGCACATTTAAAAGTTTTGTCAACTTTATTATTACGATCTTCCATTAATGTACGAATATTATTCTCATAAGAAAGCTTTTTAAATTCGTTTAATTGCTCATATGCATTTTTTAAAAATGCTTGAGACATATAACTTGGGTTGTTATTCTCTTGGGACATATTAATATTACCTTGTTAATTTTATAGCTTAAGTAATGGTAAACAATAGTTAAACCAATAGTTAAAATTTAGTAAAATTTTTGCTAAAAAGAAAGTTCGGCAGTGGAAAAAGACATTATTTTTTTGGACGGTAGTTGCAATATTATTCTGCCAGTATTATCGATATCTTTAAAAAGACCGGTTACTATATCATTTTTCTGTTTAATGCTAATATTCTCATGTAACTTATAGGCATGTTCTAACCATTTTTCTCTAATAAAAGAAAAACTGTTGTTATCCCAAATTTGATAATATTTTTCAAAATTCTCTATTAATATCTTAAGTAAAGCTTGCGGCTCTATAAGCGGTAGATTTTCACTTATTAAGCTAGTAGTAGGTTGGTCTATATCTATAGGATGATAAGTAATATTAATACCTATACCGATGATAATATAATAATTATCCCCTACTTTAACAGATTCAAGAAGTATACCAGCGATTTTTCGACCGTTCACCAAAACATCGTTGGGCCATTTTAGTTTCAAACTATCATACCATGGCTTGACTAAGATATCCATATAATTACTGGATCCCGCGACTCGATCGCGGGATGATGACATACTATCATAAACGGCAAGTGCTGTAACAAAAGATAATTGCGATAATAATTCTAGCTCTTTATCAGGTTTTATTAGTAAACTGACATGTAAGTTACCTGATCTAGACTGCCAATTTTTACTACTTCTTCCTCGTCCTTTGGTTTGAGATTTGGCAAGTAATGCATAATTTGAATCAACTTTGTTACTCTTAGCAATTCTTATAGCCTCAGAATTTGTACTATCTATTTCGTCAAAGACAATTAGTTTAAATTTACCTATGTTCATTTTTAGAATTAATTTTGTTGAAACCGATGTCATTCCACGTAGATATGAATCCAGTAACCTGTATTGTAACCTAGTTTGCTTGACCATGGGAATCAAAATAAAAATATTATTTTGGATACTGTGGTCAAACCGTGGTATGAAACTGGAAAAATTTGGATTTCCGCTTTCGCTGGAATGTAAGAATAGCTAACTCATCCTCTACTTGCATGAGTTCTAGTTACACTATGTTTGTTTTGAATTTTTAGTGTTTCGCTTTTACTTTTATTTATAAAGCTTTCTAAAGCTTGTTTAGTAAACTTAAACTTAGCAATGTTTTCATCAAAGGTTTTAGTGTTATTAAATCTTACATCTTTGTTTTTATCTATTCCAAATACCTTAATCAAACTATCTTTTACTTTACTTGGAGCAGTAGGATCATTTAATGTGTGCAGCACAAAGCTTTTAATGACTTTGTATCTGCTTTTAATGTATTATTACTACTAGTAACCGCAATAATTACATATTCTTTAAGGTTTTCTTGTAATTCTTTTTCATTTAATGCTCCGGTTTTACAAAATGATAATAGTATGTTTGCTTTATCGTCATGATTTTCGATAACTCCATCCTGCCATTTAGAGAAAGATTTTGCTTCTGAAGAGTCAAACATCTCTAATAGTTTAGTGCCAAAAGTTTTATGTAGATTTTTATTATTATAAACTTCATAAACATTTAGCAGAACAGTATCCTTTAATATGCAAGTAATCAGAATATTTTTGTGCATCTTTGAAATCTAAAGTACTTATTCCAGAAGTATCTAAAACAACAGTGTTTAAAGCATTTTCACGTAATTGCTCATTAGTTTCTTTTAGAGTGGTAGTATATTTAAATTTTCCTCCCACTTTTGCAAGCATTTTAAATAATACGTCAGCTAAAAACTTTACGATTGCACTTGGATTTTTAAATTTTTTTGCACTATATATAGCAATATTAGCATTAGCTTCCATTCCACTACCAAAAGCCATAGCTAGAGTCCTACCTTGCTTTTTAGCTATAAGATAATCTCCTCTATATCATCAGTGACTTCTTTTGTGTTAAATTCTGGTTCATTATCTTTAAAATATTTTGTAGGTATATTATCTAAATACCCACCATCAATATATTGCTTACCGTTAATTTCTACCGGTTCAAAAACGAGAGGTATAGAAACAGAAGCACGGCATGCTAAAGCGATTTCAACATTAGGCGTATAAAGCTATTGAAAATAGTTAGCTCGCCTGTATCTTGTTGAGTTGCTGTAATTACTAAATCCTTATACTGCACGGGGATCGTATTTTCAGAGTAGTGCTATATCCTTAAAGGATATTTAACCGTCTTTTTGGTTGTAACTTCCTCTTAATTCATAGAGCTTCATCACCTTTAACATTTACTACTAATATCTGATCTCTGAAAAAAATTTCCTATATTTTCTTTAATAACAAGTTCTAATGGATCATATAAAGGTTTACCATCTTTATCGAACTGTACTATACCAGCAGAAAATCCTTTATTCCCAAGTAATGTTTGTAAATTTGTATTCTTAGAAATTTCTTCACATCGCTCAGGCAGTGTCCCAAGAGCTACCACTAATGCCATTATAGCACCTGCGGAAGAACCTGTTACTAACGCCTTGGCATTATCCAAAATACCAGCTTTTTTTGCTGCCTCATAAGTACCAGAATATATTGCTCCCTTAGCTCCCCCTCCACTAAAAGCTATATATTCAATAGGATTTTTTTTGTGCTTGCTCTAAAGCCTGTAATGTTTTCATTTGATTGTTAACAATAAAATCTTTCTGATTTTTTTAGTTCTTCTACCATTTTAATACCTCAGCCTTCTAATTAACTACAAGAGTGTTTAATTCTTTTTTAGATTATTGATAATAGGATTTTTTATTACAGTCATAAGATTATTTTATTAAGTTATCTTCTACAAACTGCCAGTTAATCATATGCTTAATAAATATGTCAACATAATCAGATCGTTTATTATGATAATCAATATAATAAGCGTGTTCCCACACATCACATGCAAGAAGCGGCTTCATACCGTTTGCTATAGGCGTGCCGGCATTAGCAGTTTTTATAATTTGTAACCCATTATTGTGATATACAAGCCATGTCCAGCCGCTACCGAACTGCCCTACTGCATCTTGCTTAAATTGCTGACAAAATTCTTCAAAACTACTGAAATCTTTATTAATTTGTTCTAATATTTTACCGCTTGGCTTACCTCCACCCTGCGGCTTTATTGAATACCAAAAAAAGGTGTGATTCCATATTTGAGCTGCGTTATTAAAAATAGCTGTATTTGAGTTTTGAGATGACCATTCTATTATTTCTTCTAAATCTTTTTTTTGTAATTCTTCTTTATCTTTGAGTAAATTATTTAGATTTTGTACGTATGCATTATGATGTTTACCATGATGATAATCAAAAGTCTCGTGAGTAAAATGCGGCTTAAAACTCTCTTTATCATAAGGTAAATCAGGCAATATAAAAGGATATGAAGTTTGATTAGATTTGTTGCAATAAACCATATTTATTTTCTCCTATGTTAGTTTTTATACTCGGGTTATACTTTAGCTTGACCACTGTATCCAAAAAAGACAACTCAAAAGATATCACGGTCAAGCCGCGGTATGACATACTCCACGCAACAATTTATAAAAATCGGAAGCTAAAAGAAGCGATCCAGTTATTATAATATTTGCTTTATTATCGCCATTTATTTTCTTTATATCACTAATAGCTTCTTCGATGGAATCACTTGCACTAAAATCAATACCGCTCTTTTTACCTTCGGAATTTATTATTTCTGCACTATGGCTTAGAGGTTCAGAGAGAACTTTAATACCATACCCTTTAATTTTCAAACCCCTAAAGTAAGAACAAAATTCTTCAACATTTCTATTTTTAGTCATACCGAGTATTAAATATATAGGCGGTTTTAAATTATAGCGAATCCAACTAGCTAGAACCTGTGCTCCACTATTATTATGGGCTCCGTCTACCCAAATTTGAACATTATCACCTATTAATTTAGAATATTTTTTCGGTTCTATTTTTTCGATTCTTGCAGACCAAACAGTATTTTGCAATCCTTTAGCGATAATTGTGTTGCTGATATTAAATTTTTTATTTATCAAACTTATTAAAGCAATAACGCTTGCCGCATTTATTAATTGATGATCACCAAGCAATGAAGGAATCGGGAATTCATAAGTAACATTTTGTGATGAGTAAATAAATCCGTTATCCGTCTTTTTAATACCAAAATCATATTCATAACAGAAACTCGGCACTTCTAGCTCTTCAGCCTTTATAAATAAAGTTTCATAAACTTCCAAAGCTTGTATACTTATAACACAAGGAACAAACCGTTTCATGATACCTGCTTTTTCAACTGCTATTAAGGATAATGTATTACCCAGCACATTCATATGATCATATGAAATAGGTGTAATTAAAGTGATTAATGGTCGTTCTACTATATTTGTTGCATCTAACCGTCCGCCAAGTCCAGCCTCTAAAATTAATATATCAGCTTTAGTACCTGCAAATGCTAGAAACGCTGCTGCCGTAGTACCTTCAAAAAAGCTAGGTTCGATATTAAATTTTTCGCTTGCTATCCTCACCTGCTCACAAACCTGCCATAATTCATTATCCGAGATTTTCTCACCTGCTACTACGATTCGTTCATTAAATTCTAATAAATGAGGAGATGTATAGCAATGTACCTTATAATCGTTAAGCGTAAAGATGCTTTTGAGCATAGCGGCACTTGAACCTTTACCATTTGTACCTGCTATATGTATAATGGGAGGAAGTCTTAAATGAGGGTCACCTAAGGCTTTTAAAAGTCTTGCTATATTTTCAAGATCATATTTAATGTTATTTTTCCAAGTCGGTACTGGAAAATGTGGCATTAACATTTTATTTATTTCTATTGCTTCCTAATTTATTTGATTTTACTACGTTAATAAGTCCAATTAATAAGACTGATTTTATTATACCAGGTATAATAAAAGGTAATACTCCACCGTAAAATGCAGCACTTGCTCCTAAGAATTTAGAAAGCCAAACCCAGCCAAAACTCATAATAATTATATTACCGATCAAACATAAAGATATCTGATTTAAACATTTATTAGAAGTAAAAATTTTATCTTTTAATCTAGCCATCACATAAACAGCAAGTAAAAAACCTACTAGATATCCTCCGGTAGGACCAAATAATGTTTGTAAACCACTTGAAAAGTTTCCAAACACAGGGATTCCTATTACTCCAAGAGTTATGAAAGATAATATTGTTAAAGGTGCAGTAGTCTTATTATATGTAAGTCCGATGAACATCACTGCAACGGTTTGCAATGAAATAAATATAGGCTTTATAGGTATAATTATTTGTGAACAAATAGCAAGTAATGCAACTCCCAAAACTATTTCTATTGCTTGCCTTTGGATGAAAGGTAGTGAGATTAAATTAAGTTGCATAAAATTACCTCATAATTTATTTTTTAAATCACTACACTAAATTTAGAATTATATAATGTTCTTGTCAAGAATATATGAAAATAAAAATTTATAATAATCTAGGAGTTTCAAAAGAAAGTATTAAACATTGCGCATATACCATAAAACTTTACACTTTAACTTATAAAGTAGAATATAATTTCTGCACAAGAAATTATAGACGTGAGGTGGATTTAAAATACCTTATTACTTATTTTATTCGGAGGAAGAGACTTGTATTATGTCCAAAAATTACAAGGAAAAGGTAATGCTAGAATACAAAGTTATTTAAAAAACGGCGGTGATTTTCTTGGAATATGTGCCGGTAGTTATTATAGCGGTAATTATTTGGAATTTGCTAAAGGAACAAATATAGAGGTTATATGTGAAAGAGAATTAAAGATTTTCAATAGAGCAGTTAGAGGACTATTGCTTGCTCCTTATTATTACAATTCACATAAAGGAGCAAGAGCTGCTTATTTGAAAATAAACTCTAAACTTAAGTTAAATATAAAGATAAAGGACGGTTATATTTTTTATAACGGTGGAGGATATTTTTGTTGACGTAGAAAAATACCAAAGATACTGAAATAAGAGCAAATTATGAGGATTCTAAGCCTGCAATAATAAGATGTGCAATATGGATAATGGAACAGATATTATAAGTGTGGTTCATCTTGAATATGATCCTGCACTTATAAAAAATCAATCTCTTAATAAGATTTGTAAAATACTAAAAGCCATAATACGGAAAGAATAAAATTATTAAATTATATATTCAAAAATCTAAATCTATATAATAGCTCGGAGGGGTAAAACCCGGGATTCTATCTTGTAATAATAATCTAAAAGAGGGTCTTGATTTTATTAGAGAGTACCAATGTTTGATAAGCGTCCATTTATCCCAAAAAATCTCACCAAAATAATCGAGTACCGATAAGTGACAGCTTGCGGCAATATCGGCAATAGTTAGTGAATCCGATACAATATAGCTTCTTTTTTCTAGTAAAGAAGTTATATATTCTAAATGATAGTTTAAATTATTTTTCGCGGCACGTAAAAACTCGGTTCGCGGACTGCTAATTTTAGCAATTGATCTTATAACTTTTTCGTCGATAATAATTTTAGTAACTTCACGATAAAACTTATCGTTAAACCAAAAAAATAATCGTCTAATTTCGGTACAAATATCAATATTTTCATCTAAAAAATTAAAATTCGGATATTTGCTATTAAGATATTCGACAAAAGGATAAATTCCTATTACGAATAAGCCGTATGATTCTTCTAAAACAGGTAAAGTTCCAGATGGGTTTATTTGTAAGAAATCTTTATTAAATTGCCAATAATCTTCTTTAATCGTAGTAAATTCTATCTCTAATTCTTTTAAGAAGACACGAGCTTGTCTTGAAAGAGGACAAATAGGATAATGATATAACTTTCTCATTAAATTTATGTCATAGTAAGTTCGTTGTTATCCTGTGGTTTGACCCCGGGATGACTACTTTAGGATTTTTAAGGTCTATAAGCCGGATTCTGTATGAATAGAAATTCATTGCAGTTATTTATCTAGGATAAACGTTACCGTTTACCTCAAGCGATCTACCCACATTACAAGCCGGTTAGAGATAACCCGGGAACTTGGAAACACAAGTTCTGTAATGCCTATTTGATCTTGCTCTTGGTGGGGTTTACCATGCGTAATTTGTTACCAACTTACCGGTACGCTCTTACCGTACCTTTTCACCCTTACCGAAATATTGCGGCGGTATATTTTCTGTGGTACTTTCCCTAAAGTAATAATACTCTGCCGGAGATTAGCCGGCACCATACCTCTATAGAGTCCGGACTTTCCTCGTGATCTATAGCTTTGCTATATCATCACGCAACTGCATGACCATTTAGAATTATGGTCAATTTTCTTAAATTAGTCAATAACATTTAGAAGCAACTCATTAACTTATCAGGGTTCTGCGGATAAAATTTATTATAATATTTGACTTTTGTATACAAAACCTAATTAAATTAATAAGTATAATAACAAATTAACAAATTTAAAATTTCAACTCTTTTATTAAAGAGATTCTTAATTTAACGTTGCTACTATTTTTTTCATACTGTATAAATATGATTTAATGCTCCTAAACACATAAATTGTTAGCAAATTTTGATATATAATATGAAAAAATTAATTTATTATTTTGGCAGTAATGGTAGTGATGGAAATGCTAGCATGAAAAATATACTTGGTAACAAAGGTGCCGGTCTTGCCGAAATGTCTAACCTAAAATTACCTATTCCCGATGGTTTTACAATAACTACGGAGCTATGTAATTACTTTTATACCCACAATAATAACTTTCCTAAAAATTTTCAAAGTGACTTAAAAAAAGCTATAACCGAGCTTGAAATAACTACCGGTAAAATTTTCGGCAGCACAAGCAATCCTTTGTTATTATCGGTGCGATCGGGTGCTATGGTTTCAATGCCTGGAATGATGGATACTATCCTTAATCTTGGAATGAATAACGAAGTGTGTAATGCTCTTGCCAATTCCTGTGGTAATAAACGATTTGCTCTTGATAGTTACAAAAGATTTTTAGAAATGTACGGTTCAACGGTATTATCTATACCTAGTGATCTATTTGAACAAATTTACGAAAAACACAAGATTCAAGCTGATATTTATAAAAATAGTGACATTACCATAGAATTATTAGAAAAAATTATTGATGATTTTAAACGGTTACATATTAAGTATAATAAGCAATTAATTAATGACCCTTATGAGCAATTAGAATCGGCAATTAAAGCGGTACTACATTCTTGGATGAGTAATAGAGCTGTGATATACAGAAAAATCAATAATATTTCAGAGGACTGCGGTACGGCTATTAATATCCAAGCAATGGTTTTCGGCAATTTAGGTAAAAATTCAGCTACAGGAGTTGCTTTTACTAGGTCGCCTTCTACAGGAGAAAAAAAGCTCTTTGGAGAGTTTTTGATAAATGCTCAAGGTGAAGACATAGTATCGGGAACTAGAACACCTATGCCTATTATTGCAGCCGATGCAAATTCTATGCAAACAATGATGCCAAAAGTTTTTAAGGAATTATCACAAATTGCGAAAAAGCTTGAAGAACATTACTTAGATATGCAGGATATAGAATTTACCATAGAAAATAATAAGCTATATATCTTGCAAACACGTACCGCAAAAAGAACAGCCATTGCTGCTATTAATATTGCTGTACAAATGGTGGAAGAAAAGCTTATTTCTAAAGAACAAGCCTTAATGCGAATAGATCCGGAATCATTAAATCAATTATTACATACAAGAATTGATTATAGTAAGGGGATTACTTCTATTGCCGAGGGGCTTCCTGCTTCTCCAGGTGCTGCAACGGGTATTGTAGTATTCTCACCTTATGATGCCGAAAAATTATCTCATCATCATAAAGTAATTTTAGTACGCCATAATACCAGTCCCGAAGATATTAATGGAATGTATGTTTCTTCAGGTATTTTAACTATTAGAGGGGGAATGACTTCACATGCCGCAGTTGTGGCCAGAGGTATTGGAAAACCTTGCGTTTGCGGCACAAGTAATTTATCTATAGATGAGAAAAAGCAAATACTAACAGCAGGCAACATAGTTATTAAACAAGGTGATATTATAACAATTGACGGAGGTAGCGGTAAAGTCTTCTTAGGTGAAATGCCGTTAATTCAGCCTACTTTCAGTGAGGAATCAAAGTTAATTTTAGATTGGGCAGATGAAATTAGCAGCTTAAAAGTTCGTGCAAATGCTGAAACGGTTAATGATGCTTTAGTATCTATAAAGTTTGGGGCTCAAGGTATAGGTTTGTGTCGTAGCGAGCATATGTTTTTTGATAAAAATAAAATTCCTTTAGTAAGGGAAATGATTATTGCTCCCGATATAGAACGACGAAAGCTTGCCGTGCAGAAATTATTACCTCTGCAAACTGAGGATTTTAAGGCCTTATTTAGAGTAATGAATGGAAAACCGGTAAATATTAGATTACTTGATCCACCGTTGCATGAGTTTTTACCTACCACCGAAGAAGAGAAAAAGAATTTGGCAAATAGCTTAAATTTACCTTTATTCATGATTAATCAGCGCCTTCATGCTATGCATGAAGTAAATCCTATGCTTGGTCATCGTGGATGTAGACTTGGTATATGTTCACCAGAAATTTACCAAATGCAAATAGAAGCAATTTTTACAGCTATTTTTGAGCTACATACACAAGAACATATAAAATGTAATTTAGAGTTAATGATTCCTTTCATTAGCAATGTAGGTGAAATAAAAAAGCTTAAAATGGATATTTATGAGGTAATAGAAGAATTAGAGCAACGTTATAGTTATAAGTTTGCCTTTACGCTCGGTACTATGATAGAACTACCAAGAGCAGCACTTAGCAGTAAGAAAATAGCTGAGGAAGTTGACTATTTTAGTTTTGGTACTAATGATTTAACTCAAACTACATACGGAATTTCTAGAGATGATATTACTTCTTTCCTTCCATATTATTTACAAGAAAAGATTTTTGATTCCGATCCGTTTACTAACCTCGATGAAGAAGGAGTAGGAGAACTAATTGAAATTGCTATAAAACGAGGAAAAAGCAGTAATGCTAATTTAAAACTAGGAGCTTGTGGAGAACATGCAGGAAATCCTGTCTCTATAGAATTTTTCCATAGGGTGAATTTAAACTATGTTTCTTGCTCTCCATACCGAATCCCTATAGCAAGAATCGCCGCAGCACAAGCTAAAATTAAACATGGGTAATAAAGTATAATACAGGAATCTAAAGATTCCTGTATTATAATATTAACTCTTCAAATGTTGATGATGCACTTGTAAGATTACTATAACCCTATTATATCCAGCTCTGTGTATTTATTAACAACATTAGATACCGCTTTATGATTTCCTTTTTTCTTAAATATGATTAAATGTTTATCACCGTTTTACTGTATTAGTATATAACCTGTTATCTTAATTAATTTTTTAATTCTACTAAATCATCAAAGAATTTGATGCCATTTTCACCTTGGTTCCTATGAGTAACTCCTTTTGTAAAGCTTAAGAAATATATCAAATGTTGATTTATCAAGCTTGAGGTTAGAATCAATTACTACATACCAATTTTTCTGAACTTTTATCACTTCTTCTTATGCTGTTATACAATTTTCTTCATCACCAATATGCAAAGAAATCGCTTTTTTAACACCAAGTAATTTTTGTATTTGTTGCTTTTGTAACGCTTCCTTTTGATATGCGCAATATTTTTGCACTAGTTTTTGATCAAGTTGAGTAAGAGTAGCATGATCTCCTGCAATTTATTATTGCTTCTATTTTTTAAACACTATCTTTATCCTTAGCTGCTTCAGATCCTGACCTAACAAGCGGCTCATATATCATTTTATTAGAAGAAGCCATATAGGTTGCTCTTTAGTTTCAATTATTTCTATTTCTTTTAGTGTAGAGTACATTAGGAACTTCGTTAAGTCAATGATCTTGATTACTACTAAATATAGCTTGTATAAATGTTCATCTTTTTTTAAATATAGGAGTTGCTCTCTAGTTTTAGCAGGTACTTTCCAAATTTTTTAAAGAATCACCATATAATTTGTTCTATAATTCTGTATATAAATCGGTAGTTTCTCTTTTATCTTTTGATTAGAATTTGCTTTTATAAGTTGTCATTATAGATAAATTTTCTTGAATTATTTTATCATATTTTATACTCCCTAAATATGGTCTTCCCTTGCTTATAAATTTCTTTCATCAAACGTGAACAGAACACTAATAATATATCTGATTTTCTAAATAGAATCTTCTAGTTTTGTCTTTTCATTAAATTTAAAAATTTTATGAACACTAATGGCTGATACAATTGCATCAGATATATTATAATATCCTTGCTAATCTCACCAGTATATTTGGATATGGAACTAATTTTACTATCAATAAATTGTTTCTGATTTTCTATTACTGTAGGAAGTAGATCATATTCTTTACCCAATACAAGCTTATAATTAATTACTGCTATAGTGTTCAATTTTTCCAAAAACTTTGCATAATGTGTTTTTATCTCACTAGACAAACTAGAGTTGCTTTTGACACTAGGATAATTTCTTGCTTTTACATAGTAGTATGTAACTATTTAACTTTATCAAGTGATCAGGTATAGCATCTAATAGTTTAATAGCCTCATCATACTTAATATGCTATTGCTAAATATGTAATACAGTTTTTAGCTCCATGCATTGCAGAATTGTATTTCTTCTTTTAAAAGTTGTTCATTGGCTTTAACTGAAAACTTTACTAATACTAATATTATTGTTACTTACTACCTTTTTAACTTGTTTCTACCACATATATTTACTCAAATCAATCAATTGAAGTTATTAAGAAATTATGCATTATAATTTTTTTAAGAAGTCGTAAGGTTTACATTTTTATATTTGTTGGGTAGAATTAAGGTTCCGTAAAGATTGCTAAAATAAGGTATATTATCATGCTTTTTGCTGTCAATTATAAGATTTTTTTGAAATATGAATAACTATTTCAAAATTTTATTAATTTTCGCTAAAAAATAACTAAAAATATAAATTAATTAGAAATCTTTATAGAACCTAATTATTATTTTAAAACGTATATGATCATAATACCTATACTAAGCATTTTTGGATTTTCGTCTTTTTTTGCAAAATATTTCAAAACAAAATTGACTTTTGCTATTCCTCCAACAATCAGCACATTAGTAACAATTTTATATTGCTTTGCTATGTTAAAGCTATTATCGACTACAACATATATAAGTTATTTCATCGGTATATTTTTAGCTCTTAGAAATTTGCATATTCTATCTAAAGAATTTATTGTCCTCACTTTACTAATTTTCATATTTTTTCTTTATACACGAGATGCATCACTGCATGCTTATGATGATTTTTCGCACTGGGGGATATTTACTAAAGAATTGCTATATTTCGGCTTTTTTGAAAATCAAAGCTCATTAACTTCTATCATTACTACTCACGCTCATTATCCACGAGGTGCTGCAGTTTATCATTATTTTATGCTTTTACTTTCAGGTTATTCTGATGGTAATGTATTATTTGCACATTTCTTATTACATTTAGCATTTCTAGCTCCTTTAGCTGCAAATAAGAAATTTTGGCAAACCGGCGTGTTGTTTTCACTTTTACTTTGCAGCGTAGTATTATATACGACAGGGATTCGCTCTATATATAACGATAGTACTATCAGCTTAATGTTTGGAGCTATTTTTACAATCTATATATTTGAGGAAGATAAACAAAAAGCGTTACTGCTTATTTTGCCTATCACGATATTGCTTGCTTTATTTCGAGAAATTGGAACATGGCTTGCTAGTTTTGCTTCGATAATTCTTATAGTTCATTATACAATTTTTGATAAAAAACCTAAAAAAACAAGTGATTATATTATATATCTAATTCTACTTACTTTACCAATTCTATATAATTTTATTTGGATGAGTTATTTTAAAAACACTCATGATTTTTTTGACAGAGGCGAACATAGCTTTAGTAATTTAGTATATATTGCTGAAAATTTTAATGAACGGCATAAGTTATTATTACTAAATTACAGTAAATTTTTTCTATTATTCTTAGTAAAAGAAGGAAGTTTAGTTGTATATACTATTTGTATAGCAGCATGGTACGGAATTCGTAAATATAAACCGGATTTGCTGAAAGAATATAGATTTTTTCTGATAAGTACATTTATTTGCTTTGTAATTTTTGCCTTGTGGCGATTATATTTATATTTCTTTAACTTTAGTGCTGAGGAGGCAATTAGAGGAGCATCGTTACTTAGATATCTAGGATGTTATGTTATCGGTATCGGAATGATGGCCGCTTCATATGTTAAAAGTAGTATTTTCTTAGGTAAGCAAAACAATAACGAATTATTTATATTTCTTCTACTGTTTGCTGTTTCTACGTGTTCCATAGTAAAAAACATACTAAAAATCACACACTTAAACTTAGAACAAAAGGCTTTTATCCAACAAACAACAGAAGTTAAAAAACTATTAGAGCAAGGCAATAAAATTGAATTTAATTTTAGTGGTAAGAAAGATAATTTACAATGTTATATATTGAATTATAATCTAGCACCGTATTTAGATAAAAAATATTTACAAGAATGTATAAAAACCCCTAAAGACATGATGATAGAGATAAAAAAAGAAGCAGTACATATGCCTTTTAAATAGCCCTTATGTTATTCCTAGATAAAAGGGATTTTTGTATCTCTTATGTTATTTCCGCCTTACCACCCTGGGGCATGACATCGATGAGGTTTTCTAATCGATACAACAACGTCATTCCAACTACAAAACCAATATAGATTTTAACAATAATGAATATACAATAATTATTTAGCTGCTACTTACCAAATAATGGCATATTTATCGCTGGATGATCAACTTATACACGCATTTTCCACAAGACCTACAGAGGCTGATTTTTACTAAATTTATCCTTTTGGACTACGATTTGAAGATTTAACTACGGATAAACTTTAAAAGTTAGGTTAGATTTTAGCAGGGGGAAAATATCAATATAATAAAACTGGTTACTTTATTCATGGTAGTATTTACAAAGTACGCCCTGGTATTTCTGCTATTTTTCATTATCATACTCCTGAATGTATTACAGTTTCTACTTTAAAAGATCGACTTTTACCAATCAGCCAGTGGGCCTTATCATATCATGATTATAATTCTCTAGTGCTAGATGCTGACAAACAAAGCACTAGACTTGTTAATGAGCTTAAGCAAAATTATGTGATGTTACTTTGTAATCGCAGTGCTATTACCCTGTGACAAAACTCTTCATGAAGCTATATTTTATACTTACCATTTAGAACAGGTATGTGTAAAACGCAAACCCTACTACATTCTGTAAAACAACAAGATCTTATAGTGTCTTCCGTAGAAATATGTAAACAAACAGTGCAAGATTTGCTATCATTTTAAGAAGATTTAGGCAAACGTGAATGGGAAAGCTTGGCCTACACACGTCTTTTGTGAAAATGTGATTTTATCCTACAAATTGATCGGCGTTGTTGCATGGATCAATTGCTTTGTCTGAGCCAGGGAAAATTACCGAGTAATTGACGAAGCAAGAAAGAAAAAAAATGCTAAATTAGCACTTTTTTATTATTGCTTTGGATTGCTGCACTTTTTGCAGTCGCGTACAATGACGATTTGTGATCCATGCAATCAAGAACCTCATGCAATGCCTACAACCGCTACAGTGAATATGTGGAAGATAGAGTGTTATATGCTTTAGCATCTTTTTAAGAAGTGTATCACGCTTAAGTTTTAATAAATAATCTATTTCATGCTGAATCACGTTTGCTAGAAAGCCCTTCTACTTCTAATTTTTGTTTAGTACCGTTATTATAATCAAGATACTTCATCTTGATTGCTTTTGACCTGTAATAAATAGATGCTTCAATGCCTGAAAAGGATAAGACACGCTCAATAAAAGTCTATGTTTCTTTAGAACAATAAGTTATTTCCAGATTAATAGGAGATGATTTATTATTTGCATGTAGCTCAACTACCGCTATACGCTTTAATAGTCCTACCATATTAGCACTAATTCCAAACTGCCCTTTCTAATATGCAAAGTCTAAAGCATTTTATCGAAAATAACGAATACTATCATCAACAACATCTATATATTCTGCTTGTTTTTTAAAAAATTATTTTATTACAATTGCTGATAATATATTCTCATTATAAGGTTCTTGCAAATGAAACGCGCGTCTTCTGCTTGGATATTTTAACGGATTTGTGTAAGTATCTTCACCAATATTTTTTATGTTTTTAACCCCTACTTCTTTAAGCTTTAACTGTACAAAAGCTGGTAAATCAAACATATAATTGTTTTCTCTTTTTGAGTTTATAAAAAATTGTTTATTGTTAATATCCTTACTTAAGAAAGTTTTATAATATTCATTATCAACTTCATATGAACTTTGAGCTATAGCAGGACCTATCACTGCTATTAAATTGTTTGCTCCTTTTTCTGTCATTTGAGTAACTATATTACTAATAATATTATTTATACTTCCTTTCCAACCCGCATGTGCTGCTCCGATTATTTTACCGTCACCGCTTGCAAGTAGTACCGGTACACAATCTGCCGATTGTACCGCTAATACTAAATTTTTCTTAGTTGTAATGCTTCCATCTGCCTCAGGTACAGCAATTATGAAATCATCAGCATTAACAATTTGGTTGCCATGCACTTGGTTTAAAATTAAAATATCTTGTGCTTTAAAATAAGTAGTAATAGATTTTTTGTTTTCAACTATTTCCGTTTCATTTATAGAGTTATTTTTTTTTATATATCTATGACTAGAATTATTGAATGTTTTATCAAAAATTTTATAATAAACTGATCCGTTTATTAATCCTTCCATGAAAATACCCTATATTAATTATAATAGTTTTATTAATAGTTTATCTGGCCATTTACAAAAAAATAAACAGCTAGAAAAAATAATATCACAATTTTACCAAGACTATAATCTAATTCCTATTATAGGCGTAGAAATAGAGTTTTATTTAAGTCACAATATTGATATAGCTAAATTTGAAATACTTTTAAGCAAATACTTAGCTAGATTTAAAATTCCTAAAATGAAAAAAGAAAAAGGTAATAACCAATTTGAAATAGACCTACCTCCTTCTGCAAACTTAATACAATATATAAAAAATATATTAGAGGTTAAAACTATTTTAAAAAAAATGGCACAGCAGTTAAACGGTTATATAGATTTTTCTCCTAAGCCGTTTTTAGATGATTATGGTAATAGTATGCATTTTCATATTAATTTTAATTCTAAGTTCAATGATTATTACATAATTTTAGCAGCACAAGGGCTATGTCACTATATGTTAGACACCCTACTCGCTTTTATGCCAAGCACTATAGATTATTCACGGATAAATAAAAATTTTATGGCTCCTACGCATATATCGTATGGTGGAAATAATAGAAGTGTAGCCGTACGAATTCCAAATTCTTTTCCTCAACGTGTAGAACATCGCTTGTCTTCTCCTGAAACTGATCCGTATATAGCAATTTTCATTATTTTAAAATCAATATTATTGGCTTTAAAATCTCCAAATTCGCTCCAAAAAATAGAAAAAATTTATGGAAACGCTTTTGACCCGCAATATAATTTAACTCCATTACCGACATCATCTCATGAGAGCTTTATGTTATTTAACCCGGAATTTTTTAAATAATTTATACTAAAAATTAAAAAAATAATTGTTTATATAACAAAAATAAATGTGGATATAAAGTGTTAAATATAAAACTGCTGAAATTATTTCAATTAATTATTTTATTTTTGTAAAACTAAATACTTATGAAGTGCTTTAAGCCAAGCTTCACTCTATATTTTCATAATTTTTCATTAGATAATTAAATTCTGCACCATAGATAAATATCATATTTATAATATAGAAGAATATTAATGTAACTATTATACTACCAAGGGAACCATACATTAAATTTAATTGATTATAGTAGACTATATAAGTTGAAAGCAAATAGCCGCTTATTATCCATAATATCACAGTTAATAAAGCTCCTGGAAATACATCAACAAAATTTAGTTTTACATTAGGTAATATATAATACAAAGACGAAGATCCTAAGAATAATAAAATTAAAATTAAAGAATATCTTATGACATTTAAAATGATCTTATATTTTTCAATAGTCTCTAATATTATCGGAATTTTCATAAAAATTATTGGAATCACAACTAAAAGAAACATAGTAAATGTAATCACAGCACTAATTATAAGAAACTGTATAATACTAAGTAATCTTCTTCTTATATAAGGTGGCGGAGATTTTATTTGATATACACGATTTAAAATAGTTCTTAAACATTCTACAAAAGAAGAAGCAGTCCAAACACTGCCTACAATGGCAAGATTCATTAAACTTTGAGGAGGAGCGCTTAGTAATTCTTGAATTCTCTTTTTTATTGATTCCGTTGCTTGTTCAGGAAGACTTTCTAGAAAAATCTGTATAAAATTTTGACCAAGTTCTGAAGCTCCTAAAAAACTTGTCAAAGCTAATAAAAATACTAGGAAAGGGAAAATAGATAAAAGTATCATAAATGACATATATCCGGAATGTTCAACACCATCATCTTCTATTGTTCTAAATAAGGCTACATAAAGACAATGAAAAATTTTTCTCATTATAAGCTTAAGTTTTTATTATTAATTAAAATAGAGGTTGATTTCGAAAATAATCTAATTAATTTTCGCTAAAAAATAACTCAAAATATAAATTAATTAGAAATCTTTAGAGAACCTAATGTTATATTTAATCTTAAATAAGTTCACTGTAAATAATTAATTTATAATTAAAATGACACTAATTTTATCCTTGATTTGAAATATTAACTTAGAAATGAAATTTTCCTTTGCATTAATTTTATATTTTTCTATAATATACAAAAATTTTATTTTTTTATAAATTGTAATTTATGTTTCAGGTCAATAAATTTTTAAAACATAAGATATTCACATATTATCTTTAAAATAGTATTTAAATAAAGTGCTTATGATGTTTTCATTTGATAAGAAATAATTTTGTACAATTCTTTAATAATTATTTACCAAATGATTACAAAAAACTTAAAAATATTATTTTATAGTTGCTTATAATGTTAAGTTATGGTATTATTTCTACTTAAAATTGGTTAAGTTTAATGGTATAAAATTATTAATAACCACGTGTTTTCTAATAATATAGGATAATATCATTTTTGTTCAAAGAAAATTTTAAAAAAATATATAGTAACCAAGGAGAAGATAATGGGTAGAAAAAACGATATTATACAAAAAATCGATAGTTTTATCGGCAAGAAAATTTATTCTTTAAGACTCGCTAAGGGTTTGTCTCGTCAACAACTTGCTGAAGTAATTGATGTGACGCATCAACAATTACAAAAATACGAAAAAGCAATTAATAGAATTTCTGTAGGACGGCTAGTACTAATCGCAGAAGCTTTAGATAGAAATATTGATTATTTCTTTGAAGGTTTAGAAGAAGCTAATAAACCTCAACCTGTACATACTCAACATCAACGTATGTGCATTGAAGTTTCAAGAAATTTTATGAAAATTAATAGTACGGAAGAACAACAAGCCATTAATAATTTAGTAAAATGTTTAGCTGGAAAAGAAAAGCTAAAAGCTAAAAGCTAATGCATAAAACATACAATTTTGTGAACATTATTATTTAAGCAGCACGTAACAGTTTTTTTGTTATTGTAAAGAAAGTTAGGAGATAATTGATGAAATAAGGAAGCAAAAAATGTTAATCTTTAGCATTTTTTATTATTTTTCTAGGTTGCAACGCAAGCACTACCTACGACTACTCACAATGACGATTTAGTATCAATACAAACAAAAACTGCTTTTAGCTAGAATGACATTTTAATGTACTCTTCCTGTATTCTTGCGTGGTTTTAGTTGAGCATCATAACCTAATTTTGATTTATCTTGAATTGCAACTTTTGCTTCAAGCTTTGTTCGATTTTCTGTTAACATTGTTATATTATTAACGGTACCTTTTTTCTTATTTTGTGCTTCATTTTGAATTAAGGTACTAATCAATTTTATTTTTACTTTATCTTCTAATTTTAAATTTTCAATAAATAATTTTTTCTCTTCTAATTCTTTAGTGTTATTATAACTGCCTTGTTGTTGTTCATATTGTACTTTATATTTCTCATCTATAGCTTTATAAGCATTAACTATTTTACTAATTTCTTGCTCTGATTTAGCTCTTTTTGCTTCAAGAGTATTAAGATTACCATTTGGAGAAAGCATAGCACGAAAATTATTGACTTTCTCAACTGCAAGCTTTGAAATATCACTTAATATACTAGAAGTTTTTTGTACAACTTCTTCTTCTGAAACTGCATATTTGTTATATATATCGTCACGAGGTTTAGTTTGTTCTACAGTTTGAGATAAATCTTTATTTAAATTTTGAGTTTCTCTATCTAACACTGCTTCAAGCGCTGCATCTTTAAGTGCTGGTTTATCTTCCAGTACACTAGTACTATTATCAATCCCGTTAGAAACAGCTTTGGTTATTGCAGAAGTTATTTCAGGATCTGCTTTGCTTTCATACACACCTTCTACTAACCCTTTAGTCATTAACTCTCTAACAGGTAAATCAGTCTTACCTTCTGCAATACCTTGTTCTGCAAAGTCCATAATAGTGACTTTATACGTTAAGAATGTATTACTATGGCTAGTTATAGTCTCACCTACCCCTTGAACAATATCTGTTTTATCTTTAGCATCAAGTGAGCTTTCTGCAATTGTTTTAGTAATTCCCTCAATTATGTGACCTTTTACCTCTGCTTTAACTGGAGCATCTAAGACCTTTGTAGTAATATCTTGTATTTCTTTCGTTTTAGCAATAGTATTAAATGCAGGATCAACCAAAACGCTTAGCACTGCTGCTACTTTACTTTCTTTCTCTTGTTCCACTGTTATCTTATCTAAATTCTGCCGCATCAATTGTTGTTGCTCTTCACTAAGAACTGCAGCTTCTACACCTATCTTTAATACAGAGCCTAATAATTTTTGTTTTTCTGTGTTACTTAGTTGAGCAGTATTAACCTTATCACCTACTGCCATAAGCATTGTCTCTTTATCTTCAGTAGAAAGGTTACTTTTTATTACAGCATTTGTAATACCATCAATAGTATTAGCTCTAGCATTTGCATCATTAAGCCCTAATCCTAAATCTCCTGCCTTTTCTACTATGTGTAGCTTATATTTTGACTCAAGATTCTCTGAATTTAAAGCAATAGCTACTATAGCTTCAAGCATTTTTGATTTTTCGGGATTTGATAAAGCATTATCACTTTTTATAATTTCTAATATACTGCATACACCCGCTACTTTTACGTCCGGTACAAGATCTTTATTATTGACCATATTTTCAGCTAAAGTAATGACATGAGCCTGCTTTGCAACGAGATCACTTTTCTCATTGTTCAGAATCGCCGCACATGCTTCTT
Organism: Rickettsia canadensis str. McKiel; assembly: GCF_000014345.1. Classification (NCBI taxonomy): domain Bacteria; kingdom Pseudomonadati; phylum Pseudomonadota; class Alphaproteobacteria; order Rickettsiales; family Rickettsiaceae; genus Rickettsia; species Rickettsia canadensis. Next base: position 607,668 of record NC_009879.1, read on the forward strand.
TAATTAAGTCAATTTGTTTATTACCCTCTATTTCTTTTGTTAAACCTGCATTTACATAATTTAATAAATCGTGCATGCTGCCTGATAAAACTGTAACTGCGTTAAGTACCAAATTTGGAATTCCTGAAGATTCTTCTTGTTGCGGCTGTAACATTTGTGTAGTTTGAGTAGCAGTAGGCTTTGCAATAGATGACTTCAATCCTTGATTTGGAGTTATTATTGGTTGTGGTATTTCCTGAGCTCTACCTTGTACCTTTGTTAAATCTTCAGCTATAGTTTGTGATAAATCAATCGCTTGCCCTTTGTTTAGCTCTACCTCTTTCATCATTTCGTTATATTTACCACGTGTTACCGCAAGTGTATAAATTTCGCCTCCATGTTCAATATAAGCTACCGCATCCGGTCCGTCTCCGGCAAATTTTAAAGGCTGTGGTGAGCTTATTTCTTTAAGTAGAGGTTTACCATTTGGTCCTTCTTCATAGTGAGCAGTGAAATATACTGCTTTATTTTTAGAGGGTTTGGTACCATCAGCTTTTAATGCGACCATCGATAGATGCATCGACCCATCGGCTTTATCAAGTTTTATAGGAAAATCTATTTCTCTATATGAACTAACCTGAACCTGAGTACCGTCTTGTTTAGCTACGATAAAAGGTTTAGTGTTATGGGTCGTTTCATTTAAGGTACAGAGTACATCACCTGCATCATTTTCAACTACTGTTGTTCTAAGACTGCTTGCACTGACTTGATTTTTCCACTGTATTGGTTTGAATCCACCTTTATAATTTTCAGCACTATATATTGAGAAAACATTTCTATAACCTTGTATTTCTGCTGCTTCTAGCTTCTTTTTAGTTTCTGAATCTTCAAAAGCTTTATCAATCAACCCTCGATGATCCGGATTACTTAAAAAAGCACGTAATCTTTTATCTTCTTCTTCCTTTGCTATTTGTGCAGCTAATTCTGGATTTGTATTGATAAAATATTCTCTTAATATATCTCTTTGTTTCTCTAGAATATCTTTTCTAATTGCTTCGGTTATTGGGTCTAATGTTTGACCGTCAGCCAATATACTTCCCGATAAAGCACTAATTGAAGAAGTAGATTGAGTAGAAGATGCAGCAGTAATGATCAAACCATCATCAGCTACATCTAGTGTAGTTTGAGAAAAAAATTCTTGTTCTTGTTTTGCTTGTTGTTGCTTTTCTTCTTCTGTAAATTCTCTATTTGCTAAAGGATCAAATTCACTTGTATCCGGGTTACCATCTTTACTCATAAAACCTCTAATTGAATCAAAAATTAATTAGCATAAATTGCAAATAATGAAGATTCTGCGTTGATACTGATGTCATTCCAGCAACGGGTGGGAATCCAGTGTCGCTTTTTTTATTATACCTTATCCCCTACACAGTATCTAGTCTTTTTTAATTTTTTTTAGATCCTACGATCAAGGCTCAGGATGAAACTGCCAAAAATTAGCTTCCCGATTTTGCAGGAATGACATAAAAACCCCATCTTTTTTGCAGTTTGCGTTATACTGTCAAAGATAGTTAGATTTTAGGAATATCAAGAAAAAACTGATATCTATTACTGCGAAATTTTAATAGAATTTTTATATTCTTTATTGAGTTCTTTAGTTGCCCAAAGCCAGGTTAAGCAAGTCATTATAAATATAATCATTAAACAGATGGAAATAGATTGATAACTAGTGTAAGGTAACATTATAAATACTAAGGATTGTAAAAATGCACTACCTGATTTACCGAGTTTTGTACCGATTACATCAGCAGCGGCTTTACCTTTTATTTTTATTTCCAGATCTAAAGGAACATAAGCCATTTCTTTTGTTGAATCAAATAAGGTATATTTGCTTGATTTACTAAGCACATTTTGAATAGCACCGATTGTTATAGCAATTAAAGCAGGGTCAGTTAGAATAAAGTTTGCTATCATGAGAGCTGCAAATCCTTCAAAATTATTAACTGTAAAAAATAATATACCGGTAATAAATACTATTAAAGGTGTAATAACAGCCGCCGTAAACCAGCCAAGTCTTCTAACTATATTTGAACCAAGCACGACAAATAAAATAGTAAATACACCGGTATAACTTAAATAACTTCCTATAAAAGCAGCATATTCTGTTGGAGTTTTATAAATTTTAGTAGCTGCTGCTTTCCAAGGACCTTCGACTAAATTTATTGCAACGCCGTAGCAAATTAGTAAAGTTGCGATTAATCTGATATGTCTTGAAGAGAGAATCATCTGCACACTTTCAGCAATCGTCATTGATTTTTTCTTTACTTTAAACTTGAGTAATACCATATGCTCTTTATCTAGTACTTTATGATTAAGCAGCCAAAAAGTTTTAATAGCTATTATACCTAAAATTAATACTATGCTTAGTATAATTTGTATAGAAAGCGTATGAAAAGACGAGTGTAATGCAAATTTATTAGTTATATATTCATTAATATTACTTAGATTTTCTAAAAATTGTCCTGCAAAATAAATGCCTGTTTGACTAAATAAACCGAATAACGGATAAAATCTTTTAGATTCTTCAACTGTAGTAATATTATTAACAAACTGCCAAAAAAGTAATGCAAAAACTACATTTGGCCATAATTCAGCTATTATATAAAATAGAGAAAAACTCCACTTTGATAAAAGCAATATAAACCATTTTAAATTAGGTACACTGACTGTTAAATTGTGAATGGTGACAGGGCTTAAATGTAATATTTCATGATTTGGGAAAATAATATAAGCAAATAAAGCAAAGAATGCCAAAAAAATTGATATAATAAGGTAAAATATATTTTCTGCTTTTATCCTATTAACAAGCTTTACATAGATAGCAGTCATTAAGAAAGCAGATGGCATTACTCCCCAAAATTTTAAAAACGAGATAGTCTCAGCACCGATCATAGTGGTAACAATACTATCTTTTAAAGCTCTGATTAAATTTTGGATAAATAAAATACAGAACATTAATAGGGTAATAAATAAAAATTTAGAAACTTCGCGGCGTTTTATAGGCCAGATATAATCGATAAGTTTTGAAAGATGAATATTGATTTTAGAGGAAGAGTTTTCTATATTATTGAGGTTAATCGTCATTATTTGGTCTAACCTAATCTTGTTATTGGTTAGGATTATATATTAAAGATTTTCTAAATTTCAGTCAAGTTAAAATCAAATTAAAATGAGTAATTATTGGTTAAATATTTATAAACCAAGAGGTATAAGTTCTGCTAAACTTGTTAGTATAGTAAAAACAATACTCGGTAAAGTTAAGATAGGACATGCCGGTACTTTAGACGTAGAAGCGGAGGGGGTATTACCGCTTGCCGTAGGCGAAGCAACAAAATTAGTTCAAATTCTTATTGATGCGAAAAAATCTTATATTTTTACCGTACAATTTGGAAAACAAACTGATAGCGGTGATTATGCAGGCAAAGTAATAGCAACAAAAGATTATATACCGTATAAAGAAGAAGCTTATGCCGTGTGTTCTAAATTTATCGGTAACATAACCCAAATACCTCCTGTTTTTTCTGCTCTAAAAGTTAACGGTGTAAGAACTTATAAGCTAGCAAGAGTTGGGACAGCAGTAGAGTTAAAGCCACGCAATATAACTATTTATGATCTAAAATGTTTAAATTTTGATGAGAAAAATGCTACCGCTACTTACTATACGGAATGCTCAAAAGGTACTTATATCAGGACTTTAGCAGAAGATTTGGCATTATCCTTGCAAAGTTTAGGATTTGTGATAGAATTACGCCGTACTCAGGTTGGAATATTTAAAGAAAAAAATGCTATCCGAATTAAATCGTCTGACGCAATTATCAAAAATTCCCTAGAGGAAAAAAGTATAAAGATAGAAGCAATACTGGACGACATCCTGGTTCTTGATGCAACAGATCAGCAAGCACAACAAATTAAATATGGACAGAAATGTTTATTTAATTATGAAAAAGACATTAATCTTTTATGGGTTCGCTATAAAGGTGTTGTGCTTGCAATAGGTAGCTTAAACAAGAGTTGCTTTAATTCTTTACGAGTATTGAATTTAACACAATAGACTTCTTGCATAACTTGTTTCTAAAGATAATTTGTATATCACACCCGATGCTCGAATCCTCACGTACTAGTACTATGTGCGGTTCTGCGCTTCGTGTTTCCTTCAAGTTCCTCTTTATTAACTCCGTTATGCAAGAAGTATAATCAATTAAGGAGAAATTATCGATGTCGATTACTACAGAACGTAAACAACAATTAATTAAAGAATATGCTATAACGGAAAATGATACCGGTTCAAGTGCAGTACAATGTGCCATCTTAACTGAAAGAATCAATAATTTAACCGAGCATTTTAAATCTAACCATAAAGATCATGCTTCAAGGCGTGGATTATTAATTTTAGTCGGGCGTCGCCGCAGATTACTTAATTATATAAAAAAGAACAATATTAGTGAATATTTAGAGTTAATAAGTAAACTCGGTATTAGGAAAGTGAAGTAGTATACTTGATCAAAGATCAACTTCAAAAATTGGCTATGTCGTCTTATAAGTTCTCTGGTGCTCACGTATTAAGTATATACACTCTACTCCTTAACTTAAATAGACTCCTTACTATTTTTGAAGTCGTATAGCAATTTTTCATTTACTTAAATTATATAAACTTACATAATGACCTAAATCGTCATTGCGAACGACTAAAAGGAGCGTGGTAATCCACAAAAAGTAATAAGAATACAAAAATATAAATTATGAAATGAGATAAATAGATGTTTAACGAAATAACTAAGAGTGTTACATGGAATGGGAAAGTTCTTGAGCTTAGTACAGGTAAAATAGCACGGCAGGCTGACGGCAGCGTTACAGTAAAAATGGGTAATTCCGTTTTATTATGTACGGCAGTAGTAGCTAACACAGCAAAAGAGGGTATCGGTTTTTTTCCTTTAACAATTAATTATAGAGAAATGGCATATGCTGTCGGTAAAATACCTGGTGGTTTTTTTAAGCGTGAGGGCAAAGCATCAGAGAGAGAAGTTTTAGTATCTCGTTTAATAGATAGACCGATTAGACCATTATTTCATCCGGCTTTTGTTAATGAAACACATGTAACTTGTACCGTGCTTTCGTATGACCCTGAAACTCCAGTAGATATACTTGCAATTATTGGTGCATCAGCTGCACTTGCTCTATCCCCTGCCCCTTATCTAGAAATAGTTGCTGCAAGTAAAGTTGGTTTAATCAACGGTGAATTTGTTTTAAATCCAACACTTGAATTATTAAAAACCAGTCAGCTTGATTTAGTAGTTGCAGGAACAACAGAGTCAGTAATGATGGTTGAATCGGAAGCTCATTTACTCTCTGAAGCACAAATGCTAGAAGCTGTAAAGTTTGGATTTGAAAGCTTCCAGCCAGTAGTAAAAATAATTAAAGAACTAGCAGAAGAAGCTAAAAGACCGAAGCTTGAAATGCAAGATTTATACCCTTCTGTATTAAAGAACGAAATTGAACAGTTATTTGCAAAAGAAATTGAACAAGCTTTTGCTATAAAATCTAAACAGGAACGTAGCACTAGTTTAGACTTAATTTCTGAAAAAGTTATTACGCATTTTATAAGCAACATAGAAAATAAAAAATATAATAATTATCAAATAGAATCAGCTTTAAAATCTGTTGAATCAGATATATTACGCAAAGAAATTTTAGAAAAAAATAAACGTATTGATGGCAGAAGTACCATGGATATAAGACAAATTGCCTGTGAAGTAGGTTTATTACCTTCTGCACACGGTTCAGCTTTATTTACTAGAGGCGAAACACAAAGCTTAGTCAGTAGCACACTTGGAACTAGTTTAGATGAACAAATAGTTGATAATTTAGAGGGTGAATATAAAGAGCGTTTTATGCTTAATTATATCTTCCCACCCTACTCCGTAAATGAGGCAATGCCTATGAAAGCACCTAGTCGTCGTGAAGTCGGACACGGTAAGCTCGCATGGCGTGCTATTAATCCAATATTACCTAATAAAGTACAATTTCCTTATTCTATAAGAGTTGTAGCTGAAACTACAGAATCTAACGGCTCTTCTTCAATGGCAACCGTATGTGGTAGTTCTCTTGCTTTAATGCAAACCGGTATTCCAATAAAAGCACCAGTTGCAGGTATTGCTATGGGGCTTGTTAAAGAGGGTAAGAAATTTGCCGTATTATCGGATATTCTTGGAGATGAGGATTATTTCGGTGATATGGATTTTAAGGTTGCAGGCACTAGTGAAGGAATTACTGCATTACAGATGGATATTAAAATATCCGGAGTAGATTTTAAAATAATGAAAGTAGCTTTAGAGCAAGCACGACTCGGTCGTTTGCATATACTTGAGCAAATGAATAAAGTTATCAGTAAACCAAATAGCGAACTAAGTAAAAATGCTCCTTCTACTACTACTATAAAAATAGATAAAGATAAGATTAGAGATATTATAGGGCCAGGCGGTAAAATAATAAAGGAAATTTGTGAAACTAGCGGTGCTAAAATAGATATAAGCGATGACGGTACAGTTTCTGTTTATGCTGCAGATAGAGATAAGCTAAAAATTGCCTCAGATAAAATTAAAGCTATTGCTATCGAACCTGAGATCGGTGAAATATTTAACGGTACTGTAACGAAAATCTTAGATTCCGGTGCTTTTATTAATTATTTAGGTAATAAAGACGGTTTTGTTCATATTAGTGAAATTTCAGAAGAAAGAATAGACACAGTTAGCAGTGTTATAAAACAAGGCGATATAGTAAAAGTTAAGCTAATAGGTTTTGATAATAAAGGCAAAGCAAAACTAACTATTAAAAATGCTGATAAAGATAAATCTCTAAATAATCCAAAGCCACAAAATAGTATTAACAATGCTAAGGAAAATTCAGAACATGTGAGATGTGATTCTATTAAAAAACGAGCTTGGAATGAAGATAATAATGCTGAAACGGCTGAATTCATTACAGAACGTAAGTATTTTAATTAAATGTTATTACCGCTAAAGCGGTAATCGAGTAAATAAAAAGCATATAAACTAAATTTTTAAAACTAACAACTCAATGAGTTGCGCTTTTCTGGATTTTCGCCTTTATGGAAATGACATAAATACAGAGCCAATAATAACAATGACCAACACAAATAATTACCGCACCATCGCCAAGAGAGTTATTTCTAGTGAAGCAAGTGCTTTAGAAAAATTATCTGAAAATATCCCTGAAGACTTTAACACAATTATAGAATTTTTATTATCTTTTACAGGACGGGTAATTTTCACAGGTATAGGTAAAAGTGGTTATATTGCAAGAAAAATAGCTGCTAGTTTTTCTTCTACCGGTATGCCTGCTTTTTATTTACATCCGGCAGAAGCAAGTCACGGCGATTTAGGTATGGTGACAAGAGATGATCTAGTAATTATGATATCTAATTCTGGTGAAACTAAAGAATTATTTAATATAATTGAATATTGTAATAACTCTTCAATAAAGATTGCTGCAATGACAATGAATAAAAATTCCACTTTAGCTAAAAGAAGTGATTTTTTATTAATAGTACCTGAATATTCAGAAGCTTCCGTAATCGGTGTTCCTACTATATCATCTTTAATAATGTTATCACTCGGTGATGCTTTAATGACTGTTATACATGAAAAACGAGGCTTTACCAAAGATGATTTTAAGGTTTATCATCCGGGCGGTACAATCGGTGCTAATTTAACAAAAATTAAAAACCTAATGCGTAGCGGTGATGAAATACCTTTAGTATATGAAGATACTTCCTTTGCCGAAACTATAATTGTGATGAATAAAAAACGTTTAGGTTGTACACTTGTCACGGATAAAAACCAAAATTTGGTAGGAATTATAACTGACGGGGATTTACGTCGTCATATTAACGCTCAAATCCACTTAAAAACAGCATCAAACATTATGACCAAAAATCCTATTCATATCTCATCGGAAATATTGGCAAAAGAGGCTTTAAATTTAATGAAAGCCAAGAATATCACTAATGTACCGATTATTGATGCTAATATTATTACGGGCATTATTCATATTCATGATTTACTTCGTATCGGAGTTAACTAAAATCTATGTCCTCTTCTTATAAACGGCGGAAAAAATTTTTGAAATCCATCTATCTTTTAATAATACTTGGAATTTTGTATATAGGATATATACTAATTAAAAGCGGTTATATTAATGAAGAAAACGATATTAATGTTACAAAAAAAAGTTTAAAATATAATAAAAATTTTGATTTAAAATATAATATTATATTGAAAGATTCAATTTTTGAGGGAGTAAATAAAAATTTAAATGCATATACGATTAAAACTGAGCGCGCTACAAAAGAGTCGGATAACAAATATAAATTAGATATAATCAATGCTATTTATAACGTAAATAAAGACCAACATCTGATCATACATGCACAAGAAGGCTTTTTAGACGAAGAATCAAACATATTAGATTTAAAAAACGATGTAAAATTTTTTTTTGATAAGATCATATTTAACACTAACAATGCAAGGATTGATTTAGTAAATCAGAATATAACCGGGAATTCCTCTGCTACGTTATTTTACAACAACTCTTCAATTACTTCAGATAGTTTTAATACAAGAGATAAAAATAATATTATAATTTTTAAAGGCAATGTCTCTACAATCATCAATTTATCGGATTATTAAACTTTTAGTATTTCTTACTATTAGTATATCTATATATGCTAGTGATAAAGATATTTCAAATTTACATATTACATCTGATACTTTAATTATTGATAAAACTAAACAAAAGGCAGAATATCTTGGAAATGTTGTTGTTTACTTTGATAATGCGATACTTAGAACGGAAGAATTATATATTTTTTATAAAACAATAGATGAAAAGCAAACTATTGATCATATAATTGTTCCTACTAAATTGAATGTAGAAAGAAAAATAAATAATGAATTATTGCTTGCAGATTCAGCTAAATATTTTTTTGATAATAAACAACTGATTCTAATTGGTAATGTAATATTACAACGTGACGATAATGTTTTAAAAACTAACAAACTAATCTATTATGTAGATCATGTTAATAAATAGCATTGGCATTGTTTATACCATGGCTCTTCCATGGTATCCAGAAAAATAACTTAAAATACTAATAATTTTAGTATTTTAAACTAGAACTAGTGATCAAGTCACGGGATAACAGTGGTAGAATTGATCAACAAAATACAAATAAAAAAGATGGACATCTTACAAGTTAACAATATATCAAAATCCTATATAAAAAAGAATATATTAAGTGATGTATCTCTTAATATAAAACAAGGGGAAATAGTTGGTTTATTCGGTCCTAACGGAGCAGGTAAAACAACTTGCTTTAATATTATTATCGGTTTAATAAAACCAGATTCCGGACAATTACTTTTAAACGATATAAATATTACTAACTTACCTATTTATTTACGAGCAAGACTTGGAATCGGTTATCTTCTTCAAGAACCATCAATATTTCGTGGATTATCGGTTGAAGATAATATTAAAGCTATAATTGAAATATCTAAAAACGATAAGGAAGTAATTGAACAAAAAACCCATGATTTGTTAGAGAAGTTTTCGATAATGCATTTAAAAGATCTGTCTGCCGCCAGCTTATCGGGCGGTGAAAGGCGTAGGCTTGAGATTGCACGCTCACTTGCAATAGAACCTAAATTTATCATACTTGATGAGCCGCTTGCCGGTATTGATCCGCTTGCTATTTCCGATATCAAAAACTTAATTACTTATTTACGGGAGTTCAATATAGGTATTTTAATTACCGATCATAACGTGCGTGACACTTTAGATATTGTTGACCGTGCTTATGTTGTTTTTGAAGGCAAAGTATTATTAGAAGGAAACGCTAAGGAAATAGCAAATAGCAAGAAAGTTAAGGAAGTGTATTTAGGCGAGAGTTTTAGTTTTTAGGCTGTATACTTGATCAAATTCAAAAATTTACTATGTCATTCTACAAATACTGCTGCAATACTCACGTATTAATAAGTATACGCACCATTCCTAGTCTTGTGAACCTTGCTATTTTTGAAGTCGATCTTCGTATACCTTATTCTTTATTGTTTCATTATACCAGATTCCTGTTTTTGCAGGAATAATACAAAAGGTTTTCTATGCAAATTAACAAAGAAATTTTTAGGGCTTATGATATAAGAGGCAATAGCCTTAAGGATTTAACAGAAGAAGTAGCTTATAAGATAGGATTTTGTTTTACCAAAATGAGTATAAGCAATGATAATAACAAAATTTGTGTTGGTTTAGATGGTCGACTTAGCTCACCTACAATTTGTAAAGCGTTAGAATTAGGATTAACTGATGCAGGTGCTAAGGTCATAAATATTGGCATAGTTCCAACGCCTGTATTATATTTTGCTGATAAAGAATTCACACCTAGCGGTAGTATTATGATTACGGGATCGCATAATCCTCGTGACGATAACGGCTTTAAAATGCTTCAAAACGGCAAATCTTTTTTTGGGACTCAAATACAGGATTTATTAGCAAAGATTTTGGATGATCATTTCATTCTTGACTCCCATCATGTTATTGCTACAAAGGTGAGAAACCAGGAAATAATAAGAAGTAATCTGGATTCCTGTTTACACGGGCATAACATAGAGTACAAAAATACCATAGCATCTAAATATCTAAAAAATATTTTAGAGGGAATAAATATTAATCCAAAATTAAAAGTAGCTTGGGATTGTGGTAATGGAGCAACAGGTAATATCATTGAAGAGTTAAAAAGCTATTTAGCTATAGTCAATTCAGTTGGATTCGGGTACAAGGAGCGAGAAACCAAGCCTATAACTAATAGGAGAGCGACGAGTAACATAGTAGGCGAGTCCAAATCAATTGACTATAATAAAAACATAATCATAAATAGTATAATTGATGGGAATTTTCCAAACCATCACCCTGACCCTACTAACCCTGCTAATTTACAAGAATTAATTAAAACGGTTAAAGAACAAAATTGCGATCTAGGTATAGCTTTTGACGGTGACGGCGATAGAATCGGTATTGTCAGCTCAAGCGGTAAAATATTATTTGGTGACCAAATTTTATGCATATTTGCTGAGGATATTGTAAAGGAAAATCCAAATGCTACTATAATAGTTGATATAAAAGCTAGTCAATTAATAATTGATAAAATAAAATCATATGGTGGAAATCCTATAATATGGCGCACCGGTCATCCCTTTATTAAAAGTAAAATGCTTGAGACAAAGGCTTTACTTGCGGGTGAAATGAGTGGGCATATATTTTTTGCCGATAAATATTTTGGCTTCGATGATGGAATTTATGCAGCTCTCAGATTTTTAGATTTACTTAGTAGATCAAATAAAACTCTAGATGAGATAATAGATGAATTACCGAAAAGCTATAGTACACCGGAAATTAAAATATTTGTTCCTTCAGAGTTAAAGATAAAAATTATAGAAGAAATAAAACAAAAACTATTTGATGATAAAATAGCATTTAACGATATAGACGGTGTACGAGTAAATACTGAACATGGATGGTGGCTGCTGCGTAGCTCTAATACCGAATCTATTATAGTTGCAAGGGCTGAATCTACAAGCCATGAAGGATTGATAAAATTAAAAGTTATAATCAATGATTTATTAAGTAAATACGGATTAACAATAGATAGGTGAAAAAAAAAGAAATAATTATATTATGCGGCCCTACTGCTAGTGGGAAGTCTTATTTAGGTCACGAATTTGCCAAAGCTTATAATGGTGAAATCATTAATATTGATTCAATGCAGGTTTATAAGGAAACTCCTATTATTACTGCTTCTCCGTCTCAAATTTATAAAACTGAAATCCCCTATCACTTATATAATTTTCTATCAATTACGGAAGATTTTTCGGTAATAAAATATCTAAAACTTGCTGCCAAAAAAATAAAAGAAATAATAAGCAGAGGCAAACTACCTATATTAATAGGAGGAACCGGATTATATATCAATTCTTTAGTTTTTGGCTATAATAATATTCCTGATATAACAGAGGATTTACAAAAACAAGCTAGAGAACTGCATAGTAAAATAGGTAATATAGAGTTATGGAATAAATTAGAGAAGCTTGACCCACTCGCTGCTTCTAAAATAAATCAAAATGATACTCAGCGTTTAATTAGAGCTTATGAAGTTTTTAAGCAATCTGGTAAATCTATTTTTTGCTTTCACACTTTACCAAAAGAACAAATCTTATCTGAATTTAATTTTAAAATTATCTTCTTAAATCCTGAGCGAAAGTTTTTATATAAAACATGTGAGCAACGTTTACAAAAAATATTTAAAGAAGGTAGCATAGATGAGATTGCTTTAATAAAAAAACAACTCATACCGCAAGATTATTTAAATTTAAAAGCAGTAGGAGTAAAAGAGATCTTAGCTTATTTAGACGGCAATCTTACTTTAGACGACGCTTTAAGTGCAACTCAAATCAGAACACGCCGGTATGCTAAAAGACAAGTGACTTGGTTTAAAAATCAGATCAAAGATAAAATCACATTAAAATATTCTAACCAAGAAGAATGTACCAAAATATTAGAGATCTTTCCACACTTGCTTATAGAGCGGAATTTAAAGGAGACACAAAACACAGCACCGCAGTGTATATAGACCACGTGAGAATGCGCGTATCGGATCGACATATAAATTACCTCTTGCACTAGAGTTTTAAAATATGTCTTTAAAGAAATTTTTTTACTAATTAATGAATTTATATTTCTTCTTTCTTTTTATCATTGGAAATAGTAGTAATAGAAAGTAAATTTTACAATATTAATCTTACTATTTAAATTTGAGACGATACTTTGTGCTTCTTTTAATACAGAAGGTGGAACTTTATTTTCGAATTCTACAGATATACTGCTAAACATTTTAAATTTTTGAGTAGCATAGCTACTACTTTTGCAAGCTTAACAATGATTATAATTATTTATGGGATGAGTGAAGACAAATTGCATACCTTTTAATAAGGCTCCTATATAATATTTTTTCTTTGGAGATACAAGGTCATCAATAAAACTTGTAAATGCTTTATCTGCATCAGGAGAAAATAATATCTTTTAATGGTTTTATTAAAAATAGAATTGGTTACTGCTATAAAAATAATGAGATATATTTAATTATATAAATATAACATTATCTCAAAATTAATTCAAAAAAATAAATTAAGCACTACTTAAATAGTTTAATTTATGTTGCCTAATATGATAATTAAATCAATTTGATCTAAGTTTTATGGAATTATTTGTGCATTGTTTTACTTTTTATTGGTATTGGTAATGATTTGTAAGTGTATGATTTATCTTGAGTATCTTTTATATACAATTCACTATCTAAATTTGAAGCTATATTTCTTGCTTGTGTTAAAACATTTAATTTATTAATTTTTTCAAACTCATTTTTAAAGTTATCTTTTAACTGCTCATTGAAGATTTCTTTTGGTAAGTAAATTCCACCGGTAATATTGCCTACCCAAGTATATTTGGATTTTAAATTTAAAGTAGAGGCAATATTACTTGCTAACTTTTTTAGATTTTTCGGCTCTAAAAAACTATTTATAATATCAGGATTTTCTGTCAAATATTCAGAAAGGCTCAGTTTGAGCATCTGATTAATCAGATAAAAATCTTCCCCTCTATTATCACCATTATCAAAAAGTTTTTGTGATATTTGTTCACTTAAAATATTTGCCAATAAATTACTCTTAATATCTTGTTTATTTGCAATATTTTCATACAAAGGGTTCAATACTTGTAATGGAGAATTTATATAATTTGTAATATGTTGATATTGATTTGTTTTAGGAGTAGCTAGATTAGTAACCATATTCATAGGTAATGAATTTAACTTTTCTATAATATAGTCTTTAATCGTTTGATTTTCTTCATATAATATTTTCACCTGTTGAACAAATTCTTGTTTACTAAGTAAATTTCTTGTTCCCTCAGCTTGTACTTGTAAAAATACTTTATCAATTGCCTTATCAATTAATTGAGCTTGTTGTTCTTTAATTAGTTCAGGTGCTAAAGCAGGGATAGTCTTATCAAGATTATAAGTGTCAGTAAGCAGCATTAAATTATCAGGTAATTTAGCACCTGCTAAATTAGTATTTTTAAAATTACAATCTTTCAAAGAGGTTACTTTAGTTAAATCTGCATTTTTTAATGACACGCCTGAGAAATCGATGTTAGATAAATCACCTACTAATATAGCTCCCTCTAAGTTGAATTTTCCATTTTGTATTTTATTTAAATTATTTCTAAGAGTCATTGCATCTATAGTTGTATCTTTAAAATCTTGTGATGCACTCAATACATCTTTTACTTTTTCAGTAGCATAGCTAAAACCTACTTTTATAATATTCAGTAATTGCCCTTCAAAATAATTTGTTTTTTGAGCTAGATTATATAAGGCACTAGTGGCCCCGCGATAATTACTTTTTTCGACTTCTTCTATAACTTTAACTAATTCATCAGGATGGTTTAACATTGATGGAAGTATATTATATAATTCTTTCTTATCAAGGTCATTGATACCTGGTATGTCCACTAAAGTTTTTTCTAGAATACTTGCAAATATTTCTCTTTTATTGTTTAAATATTTTTTGATTTCAGGACTATCTTTAGTTAAAGTTATTAATTCTTTTGCCATGCCTGTATAATTACCTTTAATAAAATCTCGAAAAACCTTTTGTAATGCTTCAGGTTTATCAAGTAATATAGGCATTATACTAGTTAGCTGTGTAATATCTCGCGCTTCTAGACCATAATTTATAAGTTGTTGTTTTATATTTTGGTTACCTTTTTCATCGTGTTCTAAAATCCCTGTAATCAAATTATCAAATAAGCCTTTTTTACTTTGCTCTACTAATATATCTTTTAATTTAAATGCAGGATCATTAAGGGCAGAGATTATATTAACGGTTAAACTCATATAATCGCCTTTATTTAAGTCTACAATAATAGCATAAGCAATTTCCGGTTTTGACATAACTTCACCTGCTATATTAAGCATTTGTTTATCAAAATTATATTGTTGTGTTATACTTTGTACGCTAGGAGTATTGTCAATAATACCTAAAGCAATATTTGGTAAGATTTTTTTATTGTGAGCAAAAAAACTTTTTAATTTATCATCACCCGCTACCATTTTTAAGGATTTCTCAAGAGCTACCATTACACCTTGATCTAGAGCATTAAGAGTATCAAAAATCTCTTTTGTTTCAGGAATTTTATTTAATAAAGTAGGAATAATATCTAAAATATTAAGATCGATTTTGTAGCTTTCAAAATATTCTTTTAAAAAAGGTTTAGCTTGTTCTTGCACTTCTGCTAAGAAATTTTTAATAATTATTTGTTTTTCAGGAGATAATGTGTTAAATCTTTTTAGAGAATTAATATTATTTATATTTTCAGCTAGTGCTTGCTTAAAATTAGGATATTCATTAAATATTTTTATAACTTGTGCATATATATCCTTACTTTGAGGTTTTTGTAATATATCATCAAAAGTTTTTATATAATCGCTTGGAAGTATTTCAGTTGCTCCGATACGTATATAATTTGTAATATCTTCGCTCTTTTCGTTAAAAAATTTTCTGAAATTTTTATCGGTAACCAGCATATCCAAACTGCTAGAAGTCACTTTATTCCAGTCTGGTAGCTCTTGCTTTACTTCAACTGCAATTTCTTGAAGTTTTTTAAGTACTTTTTCAGTTTTAAAACATTCTTTTAGTATTGCAAGTCCCTTTTGATCTAAAACACTCTTATCTTGAAATTCTCTAAAGCCTGCTTTTGCTAAGATTTGACCTATTTTAGGCAAATCACCTACATGTTTTTTTAAAAATTCCCATATTGGAGAGTTTTCAAGAAGTGATCTTTGAAATTCTGGATCAAGATATATATTAGAAGATCTAGCAAGCTTAATAAGATTATAAGCATTTATAGGATTAGTTAAAACAAATCTTGCTCCGAGTAGCATCGTTCTTAAACTTATATTTTTCGCAGACGATAAATCCTTAATTGCACTCTTGAGTAATGTATTAAGTTTAGAAGAAGATAAAATGTTTTCTACAACTTTTTGATAATTTTTATTGTTTATAACGGCCATAAAACTAAGAAATTTTTTAAAAAATATATCTATTTAAAAAAATTTGCAAGAAAATAAAGCAAGTATTCTTAAATTTTTTTATTTTTGTTGTTAATAATATATTATTTATTATCTATTTCAGCAAATACTTCTTCCCATGAACCGGTAGTCGCCGCCTTAGAATATTCAGTTGCTCTATTCTCAAAAAAATTAGTATGCTCGACACCGTTTAGCATTTCATCAAGCCAAGGAAGCGGGTTATGATTTACCAAATATACATCTTTGAGTCCTAGCTGCATTAAACGACGATCGGCAATATAACGAATATATTGTCTTACTTCATATGCCGTTAACCCCTCAATACCGCCGACTTCAAACGCAAGTTCAATAAAGGCATCTTCAAAATGCACGATAGTCGTACAAGCTCCATAAATACGTTTACGTAAAGTTTCTGTCCAAACTTCAGGATTTTCTCGTACAAAAGTCTTAAATAGAGTAATAATTGAGTTAGTATGGAGTGTTTCATCACGCACTGACCAAGCAATAACCTGTCCCATACCTTTCATTTTATTAAAACGAGGGAAATTAAGCATGATCGCAAAAGAAGCAAATAGCTGTAATCCTTCCGTAAAAGCTCCAAATACTGCTAAAGTAGTTGCTATATCTTCTTTAGTATCCACCCCGAATTGCTGCATATAATCATACTTGTCTTTCATTTCTTTATATTTAAGAAATGCTGAATATTCGACTTCTGGCATACCTACCGTATCAAGTAAATGCGAATATGCTGCAATATGTATCGTTTCCATATTAGAAAATGCCGATAACATCATCAATATTTCAGTCGGTTTAAATACACGTGAATAATGCTTCATATAGCAATTATTCACTTCTATATCTGCCTGAGTAAAAAAGCGAAATATTTGCGTTAATAAATGCTTTTCACCTGGGGTTAAGTTATATTTCCAATCTTTAACATCGTCGGCAAGCGGTACTTCTTCCGGTAGCCAATGAATTTTTTGTTGAGTGTGCCAAGCGTCATATGCCCATGGATATGAAAACGGTTTATAAATTGGACTTGCATCAAGTAGTGACATAACTTATTCTTATTTATTTTTTTTTCTTAATAACACATCTATCATATAACTCACTTGTAGGCATTGTTGCATGGCTCGTATTTTCCGTCATTGCGAAAAACACTATAAGTTTTGATGAAGCAATCAATCAAGTAATATTTAATGTCATGCCATGGTATCTTAGGACAAAATGTATTATACAAGATACCGTGGTCAAGCCACGGTATAATACCGGACACGTTTCTCGATTCCTGTAACAACAATACTTACTGACAAGCTAAGCATTCTTCGTAGTTCCCAGCTTCTGCTATCTTATTATTTTGTTTCTCTAAATCCTTAAAATCTGCCTTTAGTACATCATGCGATACCTTATCAGCGCGCTGTATTGATGTCGATCTACAGTAATATAAACTTTTTACGCCTTTTTTCCAGGCTTTAAAATGAATGTTATTTAAATATTTCTTACTAACGTTACCTGGTAAAAAGATATTTAATGATTGTGCTTGAGTAATATAAGGAGTACGATCGCTTGCCAGTTCAATTAACCAATTCTGATCAATTTCATAGGCAGTTTTGAAAACCTGCTTTTCTTCTGCAGATAAAAATGTTAAATGTTGCACCGATCCTTCATGTGTTGCAATCGAAGACCAAACTTGATCATTATTAAATCCTTTCTCTTCTAATAACTTTTCTAAATGTTTGTTACGTACGTTAAAAGATCCTGTTAAAGTTTTCTGTACAAAGCTATTAGCGGCAAACGGTTCTATTCCTGGTGAGGCATTACCTGCTATTACCGAAATTGAAGCGGTAGGTGCTATTGCAGTTTTATTGCTAAACCGCTCATTGCTTCCGGCATCTAGAGCGTCAGGACATGCTCCTTTTTCTTTACCGATTTCTATTGAGGCTTTATCGGCTTCAGCCGATATATATTCAAATATTTTTTTATTCCAAACTTTTGCCATAACCGATTCTATCGGTACTTTTTTCATTTGCAAAAATGAGTGGAATCCCATTACGCCAAGCCCAACGCTTCGCTCACGTAACGCCGAATATTTAGCTCTTGCCATGGTATCCGGTGCTTTATTAATAAAGTCTTCTAAAACGTTATCAAGGAACAACATAATAGAATGGATAAATGCTTTATCGTCTTTCCACTCTTCAAAATACTCCAAATTCAAAGAAGAAAGGCAGCAAACGGCAGTTCTTGAATTTCCTAAATGATCAATTCCTGTAGGCAATGTAATTTCGCTACAAAGATTGGACATTTTAACTTGAAGCCCTAGTTTTTTATGATGTTCAGGAATAGATTTATTAACGCTATCGATAAATAACAGATACGGCTCACCTGTTTCTATTCTAGTAGTTAATAATTTGATCCATAAGTCTCTTGCTCGGACTTTGTTTGTAACTTTTTTGGTAGCAGGACTAACAAGGTTAAAATCCGTATTGTTTTCAACGGCATTCATAAATTCATCGGTAATAGCTATACCGTGATGAATATTAAGAGATTTTCTATTTACATCCCCTCCTATTGGACGTCTTATATCGATAAACTCTTCAATTTCAGGGTGATTAATAGGTAAATATACAGCCGATGAACCTCGTCTAATAGAACCTTGTGAAATAGCAAGAGTCATAGAATCCATTACTTTAATAAATGGTATAATACCAGATGAATGACCTTTATTATGAATTTCTTCGTTAATAGATCGTACATTTCCCCAATAGCTACCAATCCCCCCTCCTCTTGAAGCTAGCCAAACATTTTCCGTCCATAAATTTACTATATCGTCTAAGCTATCGTTGGTCTCATTCAAGAAGCATGATATAGGTAATCCTCTATCAGTTCCGCCGTTACTTAAAATCGGTGTTGCCGGCATAAACCACATTTTACTCATATATTCATATAGCTTTTGAGCATGCTGTTTATTTTCTGCATAATAACTAGAAACTCTTGCAAATAAATCTTGAAAATCCTCACCTTTCATAAGATATCGATCTCGCAGAATAGCTTTACCAAAAGGAGTAAGTAAATTATTGTGGCTATTGTTTATATTTATTTGAAATTTGTTTTTTTTAAGCATATTCATTATAAGTACTAATGTGGGGTTATAGGCGTTATTTATAATGCTTATTTTAAAAAATGACACTATATTCAGTGTGTAGAAGCTTTACCTAAGTAGACACGAGAATAATAATTTATTCAATATAAATATTTATTTTTTTTTAGATTTTTGACTTGACAATAAAACATTGGCTTAACCTTCAAGAATTAAAATTTTAATCAAATAGCTTGAATAAATTGAATATCGGCAAATCTAGTTGAGTTAGACCAAGAAGATGCTTTAGTTATAATATCCCCTACTTTGCGCCAATTAGTCATTTTTGTTTACATCCTCATACGTCCAGTTTGTTTCTAAGCGTGTAAATTTATTTTGGTTTTTGTGGTATTGTTAATTTTAGAAAAATTTGCTTTCACAGCTTTGGTTTGAAATAAAAAACTATAACTATATATGCCGTTTTCAGTGAAATAATTGAATTCATCTACTCCAGCTAAATAATTAATATCATCATTTTGGCTAAGAGTTATAATATGCCACGCTCATAAGATAGTCGGAAATATAGCAGTTTTATTATATATTTATAGTGAAACTATAAATTCACTATTGCCTGCAATTTCATTGAAGTTATTCCCAAATTCTACCTCTAGAGATAATTGGGACAATGATTCTAATCTCTCATCCTCCCGTACGTTTTTTATGTACACTTGCGGTTTCGAAGGAGCAGTGTCTCTCCAAGAGATTCAGAAATGCTCCATCTGCAAAGCTTAGTGATATAATAAAATAATACCTAAAAACCAATATTATTTTATTTATAAGTAAAACATAATTTGATGTTACCTTGATATTGTTATGAGTATACTATGTTAAACTATAAGATTTACCGTAGAAGTAAGACTATTCTCACACTTTACTCTACACGGTAATTCTTTCACCAAGATTCTATAGTCTTTTTCTCTAGTAGAAAATTCTGTGTATTTTTTAAAGCTATTCGTATCAATTGCATTTTACCGCCCTCTAAACTAAATGTTATGTGAGTTGTCACTAAATCTTTAGTTTCTTTATATTCTTCTATACTATCTTCGTACATACATTTTAAAAGGACTAATTGAAACTTTTTAGGTGTATAATCATTATTTCCGTCATAGTTTACTATCTTATTACTTTTGTGTATCTCTATGTTGACAGGTATGAGCTAGTAGCACTAGCAAAAGAATTAATAATATCAAATAGAATAGGTAAAAATCTTAAAAATATTTATAATATTAATATGCTACCGTAATTGTATCGTTATAAGTATCATAAGGCACATCTTGTGCCCCTGGAAAGTATCTTGCCTTATGTATGTGAGTGCTCTTTAACTAGTAGTATTAGTAATACCGGTCATTTTTCGAGTAGTTGTAGTAGCAGCTTGACTGGCATTTAATAAAAACAGTATCAGGAGTACCTAAGTTATAGTAAGCGTATTTATTTGCAAGGAATATATCGACAGTTGGAATATTAAGTACCGAAAAATAAAGGAGTAGCAACAACTAAGCATGACGGTAAAACAGTTGCACTAACAAAGAAAAAAAGTATTGGCAGATGAAGCAACTATTATTACCTATACTTATAGTTAAGATAATAAAACCAATAATATTTCGTAGAATTCTTATTCATAGTTTTAATTATTAAATTAATATTTATTAATTAATCTTTACAAATCTTAATGATTTTACAAGACTAAATTAAAAAAATTATTATACTTTAATATAAAAATATGATATTTTTGCTACAATAATTTGTGTTAGTTTTTCTTTAAATTGTATTATTTTTTTGGGTATTAAATGGCTATTAAAATAGCAATCATTCAATTTAAGTCTCATTGTCTTTGAAGTAATAGAAAAATTACAAACCGATAGGAATCTATTATTACTAAAAAATCTCATTATTCAGTATGCTAATAAAAAATAAGGCTAAGATCAAAACTGATATACTAGAACTAATAGATGAAAAGTGGAATATAGAACAACCTTTAAATTCATATTGTCGAGACCTATCACAATTATATTCTACTGTTTTATCTCTAAAATATACTCATATAACAATTGATTATTTCCTCAATATCTAATAAAATTATTTTTAAAATTTAAATATAAAAAAATAATGTATAATACTGATGTTGTAATAATAGGCGCCGGTCCGGTTGGGTTGTTTGCAGTTTTTCAGGCAGGAATGTTTGGCATGAAATGTCACGTTATTGATGCACAAGAGACAATTGGCGGTCAGTGTATTACTCTATACCCTGAAAAGCCTATTTATGATATACCGGCATATCCTAAAATCGTAGCAGAAGAACTAATAAAACAGTTAGAGCTTCAAGCAGCTCCTTTCAAGCCTGTATATCATTTAAATCAGCAAGCTATAGAGCTAAATAAGCAAGGTGATTTTTTTGAAATTAAAACCTCAAAAAACACTCTTATTAAAAGCAAAATTATTATTATTGCAGCAGGAGCAGGTTCATTCGGTCCGAACAAACCTCCTCTTGCAAATATTGAAGATTTTGAAGGCAAATCGGTTTTCTATTTCATTAATGATAAAAATAAATTCACAGGTAAAAATATAGTTATAGCAGGCGGCGGGGATTCGGCTGTTGACTGGGCTATTTCTCTTTCAGAGATTGCAAATAAAATATATTTAGTTCATCGACGTGATAAATTTACGGCTAGCCCTGAAAGTGTAAGACAGTTAAGAAATCTTGCAGAAACCGGTAAGATTGAATTAGTAATCGGTTATCAGTTAAATGCTTTAGATGGTAATAATGGTGAACTTCAATCAGTTATAGTTAGAGATCTACAAAATAATACCCATAAATTAGAGGCTAATATATTGCTACCGTTTTTTGGTTTAAAACAAAATTTAGGTAGCTTAGCAAATTGGGGTTTAAATGTTAAGCTTCAACATATTGAAGTAGACAATTCCTACTATCAAACTAATATAGAAGGTATATATGCCATTGGTGATATTGCTCATTACACTGGTAAACTTAAACTGATTCTTATAGGTTTTGCTGAAGCGGCAAGTAGCCTTCATCACGCTTATAGTAGAGTATTTGATGGTAAAGCCTTACATTTTGAGTATTCTACCACAAAATATGGGAAAAATGGGAAAAAGAAGTAAGATAAAAATTATAGTACCATACCGATTTTACTTTATGTTATTCCAACAGACGCATTGTTGCATGTCCCAATATAGCGTGGTCCCACCTACACGGCAATGACATACATAATTTTTGTAAAAATCGTAAGATATTATGGATAAAAATATAGTGAATAATATAATTGACGGTAAAGCGTTAGCAAATGAGATATTGGCAGATTTAAAACTAGAAATTCAAGAGCTTAAAGATAAAACTAACACTTCACCAAAGCTTGCTATAGTATTAGTAGGCAACAATCCGGCAAGTATTATTTATGTAAAACATAAAATAAAAAATGCTCACAACATAGGAATCGATACTTTATTAGTAAACCTATCTACTAATATTCATACAGATGATTTAATATTGAAAATCAACGAGTTAAACCTCAATAACGAGATTTCTGGAATTATAGTTCAACTGCCTTTACCAAGATCCATAGATACAAATAAAATTTTATCTGCTGTATTACCCTTGAAAGATATCGATGGTTTTCATCCTTTAAATGTCGGTTATTTACATAGCGGTATTAGTCAAGGCTTTATACCCTGCACTGCTCTTGGTTGTCTTGCAGTTATAAAAAAATATGAAACGAATTTAAGCGGTAAAAATGTTGTAATTATTGGACGCTCAAATATAGTAGGTAAACCTTTAAGCGCTTTACTATTAAAAGAACATTGCAGTGTTACTATCTGTCATTCTAAATCACAAAATTTAAGTAAGATTAGCTCTAAAGCTGATATCGTTATTGCTGCAATAGGGAGTCCTGTAAAATTAACTGCAGAATATTTTAATCCTGAATCTATAGTAATTGATGTAGGTATTAATAGAATTAACGGCAATAAAATTATTGGTGATGTTGATTTTGAAAATGTTAAGTCTAAAGTAAAATATATTACTCCTGTTCCTGGCGGTATCGGACCTATGACTATTGCGTTTTTACTTAATAATACAGTAAAAGCGTTTAAAGATTCTTATAGTACCGTATGTCATTAGGTTATATAATAACACCTATACTTCACTGTTATAAATATTAGAAAGTTCTACATAATTTATTATGTTATCTCGCATATATTCTAAATCTTGGTCGGAAATATCTAACAAATTTTGTAGGGCAGCCCATCTATAATTCCTTAGATTTAATTATAATCTACCCAAGAAATATTACCGTCTTTACGGTAATAAACTATATTGATACGATCATTATTGATATTTTTAAATACTACCGCAGGTAAATCTTCTAAATCCATTTTCATAACCGCCTCTTTTACTGATAATTTTAATATTTCTACAGGCTTCTCAGCAATAATTGCCGGATTATCATTATCTTCAGAGTTAGAGGTTTCACTATCAGGTTGCGAACTAATAACATATTTAGTACCTTCGTAAGCAATTTCGGATATTTTTACTTTACCCGTATGATGATTTTTGAATTTTGATTTATATTTTCTAAGCTGTTTCTCTAGTTTTGACATAGCTTTATCAAAAGCTACATATATATCGCTACAACTATCATTACTTTTGACTATATTATGTTTGCCTGGACCATATTTTACTATAATGTCACACTTAAAGTTAATTCCCTCTTTTGAAAAATGTATATCTATATTTATTATATCGTTAAAATATTTTTTAACGACTTGCGTAGCCCTATCTTTTGAATATTCTTGTAAGCTATTACCAATCGAAATATGTTGAGCTGAAACTGAAATAATCATAAATAACCTTTATAATTTTGAATAAATTAATATATAGGCATTACTTAATAACACCTATACAATTAATTTATATTTAAAGTAATTTCAAGTTTTATTACAAATTAATTTAACTGTAGCCGCGAGCTTAGGAGGAGTTATCTTGAAAACTTAATTCATTAGTGTTATATTTTGCTTTTGTTACTTCTTTCTTTGTGAAAATATTATCGCTCTATTATTGCCTGCGTAATAATAGCACTTCTAAGAGCAATATCGGGTATAGGATTATAAGGAATAGTTTAATTTAACGACATATGGTTTAGTTATATAAAACCTCTAAAGATTTTGTGAATATAGGTGTAACCAATAGGTTTTTCTTTTTTAACAAAATCCTCAAAAAGGATACAACTAATAATAACAACTGGGATTAATAGAGATATCTATTGATTATAATATTGGTGATAAACAATAGCGTTTAGAGGTTTAGGTTCTATATATTTTTTGACAAATAAGATATTTTACTCTTGCAGAAATGGAAGAATTGTTATATGTATTGTTATCTCTTATATATAAGGGGGTGTAGCTCAGTTGGTTAGAGCGTCTGCCTGTCACGCAGAAGGTCGCGGGTTCGAGTCCCGTCACTCTCGCCAATATTTTCAAAGGTTTCAGAACTTTCCACCATTTTTAAAAGCTCGTATATTCAATATAAAATTATTTTCATCATAGAAAAAATTTTAACTAAATTTAAATATGATATGGTACCGAGAATAATTAAACAAAATAAACCTAAGGGTTGACTTTAAGAAGCTCTTATCAATTAAGAGTATAATCTTTTGACATGGCAATTTATATACAATACTGTCTAAATATGGCTCAATTATAGTTATGCTTTCTTTTATAGTGTTGTGGTGCATAACAGTTACAACTCCTGATTGAACTTAAATAATTCAAGTGTGACCACCAAGAAGCCTAGTTAAAACTAATGGTGATAAGGGAGTTAGAAACACCATCAATAAAAACAGCTGAGTAGTTTTTAGGCTTGAAGGTAATACTTATAAGAACTACTACATCCTCAACCATAAGATATATCGAAGAATGAACCAATTGGGGTTGTATATTTACAGAGAGTTTTAACCATGCATTAGACACGGCTAAATAACATAAAAGGTACTTACTTGCATAGCCTTTCTCGACTGCAGGTAACTGACGATCCCACCTACTTTCTAGCAATAGAAATTTTAAACTATATTTCGTTATGTTCAATCAATGTTTTGCAGGATCAAAATCTTGAGGACATTTTGTAGGCGGTAAGCTTTCGTACAACAGACACCTATATAATTTGGAAAATGTAACTGTAGCAATGACAAAATTCTATAATCTATAATATTACATGGATTAATGGCTTGAGAATTAATAATAAGAGTTTTCTATATTAACGCGAGGAGTAAGATAGAGAGTTTTTTAGGCTTAGAAGAGAACATTGGCATTTCAGATAAATCTGCTCCCATTAACAATTAAATTGGTATAGCTGAAATTTACATCCAAATATAGAGTTTTATGGAACTTTAAATAGATTACTGCCTGTAAAATTTACACCAACTAGACTAGAATGATCAAAAATTGTGAAAAAGAAAAATCATTATAACGTAAGTCTGCAAGCAAAAAATCTATATTAATAAATTGGCGATGTTAAAAATTATTAAAATTCAAGGTTGCTTTAATAAAACTTACTTTCTCAAAGTAAAAATTTCTAAAACCATTATACAATTCACCTATTTCACTTAAGTTGATACCATTTAAAAATTTAGGATTTTGCCTATCAGCAAGTATTACTAAGTGTACAACTTTATTATCTATAGATATCAAGAGTAAATTCATATCTTGCAAAAGCTAAGGCATATAATATCAGGTACAACCCAAAGTGAGTGTAACCAAAATTTAATTTGATGGCGAGAACAAAATTTATAAATTAATTTAAAGGGATTCATAAAAATTTAGTGAACAATACAACGAAAATATCTTAAATTTTTAGTAAAATGTAAAGTAATTTTAATAAACTCTACTATTTATAAAGCACCTGATATAGCACAAGCACTAGGTTTCACTACTCACAGAGTAATTAATTGGTAATTATAACAGTGCAGAAGATATTATAAAAAATAGCGAGCATAATAAAACCGCTACCAAAATTAATAGTGAGCCAGTTGGTGGATCGGTATCGCAAATTATTAAAAGTGAGGTTAGAGTAACGAACCGGATCGCTGAAGTACCGATAAGCTCCTTTTATCAGTCTGCTGTTATGGACGCTCTAAATAATCTAAAAATCGAGATAATCGTTGTAATATCATCGGCACAAGTTGGTAAGACGAAAATCATTAACAACATAGTCGGCTACCATATTCATCAAGACCCCACACCGATATTAGTAGTACAACTGATAATTTTACCGACACTGCTTTTGGTATAGGTAATCATGTTAAGAGATTAAAGGAAGTATGTAACAATTTCTTTAAGGAATTACAAAGCAATATTTTAAAAATAACTTTGAAAGAAAATATATTGGTACAAGCCGGAGGGATGTGGTGGACTACTTTAGCGATTTATTTGGTGGCAGCGGTGGGTGTTTGGGCAGTCAGTCAGGAACAAGCAGCATTTTATCAGGGTTTGGTTCTACATTTGGTGGATTCTTTGCAAAAGGCGGTTCGCCTAAATAAAGCCCATATTGTCGGTGACTGCGGTAAACCTGAGTGATTTATACCAAATGCTATAGAAAACATCAAACCTTTTAGTAAAATACAATCAGCCGGTAGCGGTAATATTGTTGTTAACATGCATATCCAAACTCTCGGTGTCGCTTCCTTTACAAAGCCGCAATCCAATTATCGCTGATATGGCAAAGACAAACATAAAGAAGTAAACGTAATGTATAATATTATAAACTTGACAAGATGTTAGCACGATTTCAGAAATAATAAATTGTAGCAGCTATAGTAGAAAGAATAGCATAGAGTCAATTAAGCCCTATTTTTCATATAATATATTATATTTTGACTATTTTCCAACCCCCACACAACAGAGCCAAGGACTGCGTATAATAATAAATCTCTATTTATTTATCGGCGTTTCTACCAAAGCATGCTTCAGTACTTGATCAATATTTGATACGGATATAATTTCTAGGCTTTCTTTTATATTGGGCGGTATATCTTTTAAATCTTTGACATTCTCCTCTGGAATCAACACGGTTTTAATCCCTCCCCTACTCGCAGCTAATAACTTCTCTTTAAGACCGCCGATAGGCAAAACATTTCCTCTTAAAGTAATTTCGCCTGTCATTGCTACAGTACGGTGTACCGGTATTTTAGTCATTAAAGAAACAATAGTTGTAAACAAAGCACAACCGGCAGAAGGGCCATCCTTTGGAATAGCACCTGCCGGTACGTGAATATGAATATCAAAATCTTTATAATTTTCGTATTTTAATCCAAAATTTGTTGCTCTACTTCTAAAGCAGCTATAGGCAGCCATTACCGATTCTTTCATAACATCACCGAGTTTTCCGGTGGTCTTTATTTCACCTTTCCCTGGGAATGCTAAAGCCTCTATAGTTAAAAGATCTCCGTCTACTTCAGTATAAGCAAGGCCTGTAGTACTCCCGATTTGATCTTCTTTCTCAGCAAACCCGAAATTATATTTTTTAACCCCTAAAAATTCTTCAAGATTATTACTATCTATGGCAATATGCTTAACCGTTTTATTTGCTAAAATTTGCTTTAATGCTTTTCTAGTTAACGCTCCTATTTCACGCTCTAAAGCTCTTACACCTGATTCCTTGGTATAATATCTAATTAAATCTAAAATTGCCGTCTCGGATATAGTAATTTCACCTTTTTTAATTTTATGCATTTTAAATTGTTTTGGCACTAAATAATTTTTGGCAATTTGGAGCTTTTCTTCCTCTACATAACCGGAAATATATATTTTTTCCATTCTATCACTTAAAGCTCTGGGTAAATCATGAGAGTTAGCAGTAGCAATAAATATTACATTTGATAGATCATATTCTACTTCTAGATAATGATCCACAAAGTGACTATTCTGCTCAGGGTCCAATACCTCAAGCAAAGCAGATGCCGGATCACCTCTGAAGTCAGAACTCATTTTATCGATTTCATCAAGCAGCATTACAGGGTTACTAGTCTTAACCTTCTTAAGTTGACCTAGAATTTTACCGGGCATTGATCCAAGGTAAGTTTTTCTGTGTCCTCTAATTTCTGCTTCATCTCTAACACCGCCGAGAGCAAATTTAGTGTATTTTCTCCCCATTCCTTCGGCAATAGATTTTACAAGCGAAGTTTTACCGACTCCAGGAGGACCAATTAAACATAATATAGGCCCTCTAATTTTACTTGAACGCTGTAATACCGCTAGATATTCTATAATTCGTTCTTTAACTTTTTCAAGACCAAAATGATCGCGATTTAAAATTTGCTCAGCTTGGTTAATATCTATTTTGCTATTATCATATTTACCCCAAGGTAGACTAAGTAACGTCTCAAGATAGTTACGCGTTACTCCCGACTCCGCCGACATTTGGTTCATGGTACGGAGTTTCTTAAGTTCAGATTCAGCTTTTTCTTTAGCTTCTTTTGATAATCTTAAACTTTTAATTTTTTTCTCGATATCGGCAAGTTCTGATTTATCTTCATCAAGCTCTTTTTGAATCGCTTTCATTTGTTCGTGCAGATAATAATCACGCTGCGTTTTTTCGATTTGTTTTCTTACTCTTTGCTGCAACACTTGCTCGGTTTCTGAATTTACGATATTGGAAGTAAGTGTACTAATAACTGTAGTGATACGCTTAAAAGGACTAGTTTCTTCTAATAAATGCTGCTTTGCCTCAAGTGAAGTGATCAAATGTGCAGCTAGTATATTTATAATATTTATAAAATTAGTTCTATTACTTATTTCTTTATTTATAGTTTCAATAATTTCCGCATTAACTTTTTTATCATTAACCGCATATTTACTAAATAGTTGTACTGCATTATCCACTAATGAACGCATGTTATTAACGTCAAATATTTCTTCATCCGGAATAATTAAGTAATTTGCTTCAAAAGCTGCCTCACCTTTAATGTTACTCAGCTTTACTCTTGCCACTGCTTCTATTAAGATTTTTGCCGTATTATTAGGCAGCTTCACTATTTGGATAATCTTGGCAAGTATACCTGTGTTATAAAGATCATATTTATTAGGGTTTTCTTGATCAAATTTTTTCTGTAAAGTTATTAAAATATATTTACTATTATCTTCCTCGGAAATAGTAGTACGAGAGAGTGCTTGCAGCGATTTTTCCCTACCTACAAAAATAGGAGCAATTACCCCAGGAAATACTACCATATCTCGTAATACCATAAGTGGTAGAGATTTTTTATTCATCAATTAAAACCTTTTAAAATTTCTCATTATTAACTATATAATATAGTATAAACATGATTTCAAGCCATCTATTAATTATATTTATGAATTCATTACTACAATCCTCTCAAAATGTAGCAGCCGCACATAATAGAATAAAACAATATCTACATTTAACTCCAATCGTTCACTCCGAAAGCTTAAATGAGATGCTTGGTCATAAGATTTTTTTTAAAGTGGAATCATTACAAAAAACTGGTGCATTTAAAGTTAGGGGAGTATTAAATCATTTATTAGAATTAAAAGAGCAAGGGAAATTACCTGATAAAATAGTTGGTTATAGTACAGGTAACCATGGAATCGGTCTTGCTTATGCAAGGAAATTATTCGGTATTAAAACAAGGATCTACTTGCCGTTCAATACTGCAAAAGTAAAGCAACAAGCAGCTCTTTATTACGGCGGTGAAGTTATATATACAAATACTCGGCAAGAAGCAGAAGAGAGAGCAAAAGAAGATATGGAGCAAGGATTTTACTATATACATCCTTCCGATAGTGATTCTACGATAGCAGGTGCCGGCACGTTATGCTATGAAGCATTACAGCAGCTAGGCTTTAGTCCTGATGCTATTTTTACCTCTTGCGGCGGTGGCGGTTTAATTGCCGGATCATATCTTGCCAAGGAATTAATATCGCCGACAAGCTTGTTAATAGGGTCAGAACCTCTTATGGCTAATGATGCTTATTTATCGATTAAAAATAATAAGATATATAGGTTTAATAATGCACCTAATACCATAGCAGATGGTCTTAAAACCTTGAGTGTATCAACTCGTACATTTGAATATTTGAAAAAGCTTGATCATTTTTATTTAGCAGAAGAACATGAAATATACTACTGGACAGCATGGCTTACTCATTTACTAAAAGTAATATGTGAGCCGTCAAGTAGCATAAATATGGTTTCGGTAATAAATTTTTTAAAAATGCAATCCCAACCTCAAAAGTTACTAGTACTAATCTCAGGCGGTAATATCGATCCTATTCTTTATAATGAGCTATGGAAAGAAGAGTATTTAACCGTTCTACCTAATATTAAAATTTAACCTTTACTTCTTACTACTCCTCGATTTTTAGTAAGAGCATTAGGATCATTTTGCGTTGGTGTTATATTAGCACTTCTCAATTTTATTAAATCTTCAAACATAGTTTTATCAAATGCTATTGGATTGATTTTTCTTAATTCTGCTAAATTAAAATTATTAACTTGTTGCGGTTGCACTACAATAGGCCCACTACTCATATCAGGAATTAAATTTTTAAATTCAGGATTGGTTATTGCTTTTTCCTTATTTTGATTCAAAAATTTTGTTAGACATTCAGCAATTTCAGGATTTGTTAAAGCATTTGAAAAAATTTTATCATTAATTGTTTTTACTACATATTCATCATTTAGAGTAATATATTTATCTACAACTTTTCCTAATCTTTCTGCCAAATAATTTTTACCTGTAAATATCTGCTTAAATTTTTCCCATAAAGAAGTACCTCTATCATTAATATATTTTAACTCAGTGGCTATTTTAGTACTATTTTCAGCTAGATAGGTAGAATGTAACTTACTTAATTTCTTTATTATTACTTCAGGATTCTTTATGCCGGATGATTTAGTCAGTATAATAGTTTGCTCTAATTGCTTACTAATTTCATTATTTTTTTCTAATCTATTATTAATCTGCTGCACTGTATTAGTGGCTGCCTTTTGTAATGCCTTAAATTCCACTTGAGATAATTGATTTACTCTTGGAATAAACTGCTTACTATCTTTATCAAATTTCTGATTTTGATCTCCTTGAATAATAAATTTTTCATATTTTTCAAGTTTTTCTGAAGTATTTTTAGGATCTTGTTTTAAAATTTCTATAGCTTTATCTTTTATAGCTTGTGCATATTGTTCTTTAGGTATAGCTTTCCCACTTACAGCTATTAATGCTTCTTTCGTTGCTCTTATAGGATTGGCAAAGATTTCTTGTGCATCTTCTATACCCATGAATGATAATTTATCAAAAGGGCCGCCTGGATTTAGAGGAAGTACAAAACCCTTAAGTGCTGCCTCAG
This sequence comes from Rickettsia canadensis str. McKiel, assembly GCF_000014345.1. Taxonomy (NCBI): domain Bacteria; kingdom Pseudomonadati; phylum Pseudomonadota; class Alphaproteobacteria; order Rickettsiales; family Rickettsiaceae; genus Rickettsia; species Rickettsia canadensis. The sequence goes on from NC_009879.1 coordinate 639,431, forward strand.
CCCTAGCGACATCGAACTTTCGCCTATCTGCTACACTAGGTATTAGTTTTATATCTTGTCCTAAATTAATATGCAGGTTATCTACTAATTTTTGTACCTCTTTATTTTCTACAACTTCACTAATAATTTTACTGGCAAGCACTTCAAGCGTACTAGTAATATATTCTTCAGATTGTAAATATTGTTGAATAGGGTCTAGAGTAATAATATTTTTATGCAAAGTATCTAATCTACTATCGATTTTTGCTATATCCACTATTTTTGTTTTTACTACATCCGATATCTCAGTTACTTCATCATTTTTTTTAATTGTTTCAGTATGATAACCTCTATTAGTGACCACTCCTGTCATATATTACTCATTATTAAAATAATTTGCTAAAGTATTTTATACTAAAATTTTATAATTTGCAAGCTATGATCGTGTCAGCCCCTGTTTTGCCTTACTCTCTACTTTTATTAAGATTTTCAACGTGAGGTTTAGAAGTTGATATAGATGGTTTTAAACTTTGTACTTTTTTGTTGGGCTTGCCCGTGCTCTTTTCCTTTATTACTAGGTGAGTTTTTTTTGCCAATACGTAAATCCGTCACTATTTGCTTTTAGGACAGTGAATGCTTTCTCTATATTTTTTTGAGCATAATCTACACCGGTAACAAATTTTACAATATATTATTTTTTGCTGTTTTTTGTAATTCTTGTACTATAATTTCTCCTGATTCTTTGCGTATTCTGCTAAATATTCAGGATCTAACTCTGTTAATGCTTTTTTAGTACCGTTAACAAGTCCAGGATTACTACTTTCAAGTAATGGAGCAAAATCCTTAACAATTTTGCTACCTTGACCTTGCTCTATCATCTTTTCAGGCGATAGCTTACTTATTGCTGGTAGTAATGGTTTGATTATCTCAGGCTCTTTTATTCTTTGCTCATAAATACATGATAAAGTTTTTGTCTCTCTTTCGTTTGTTTGAAAAATAATTTTCAAAAATTAATTAAAACTTGTAAAAAGCATTGTATTTTTTCACAGAAGAGGTCCTGATTGTAATTTCGTCAGGAATTTCGGTTATGAATCTTGAAGGGTAAGAGCGTACTATTTCATAAAATATTTTGCGGCTTTCCGCATAGGTAATATAGAGGTCTTTTTTAGCTCTAGTAATGCCGACATAAGCAATACGGCGTTCTTCTTCTAAGCCTTTTTCGCCATCTTCGTCTAGAGATTTTTGAGATGGAAATACCCCCTCTTCCCAACCAGGTAAAAACACTACATCAAACTCAAGCCCTTTAGCAGCGTGCAGGGTCATGATAGTTACGGAACCGCCGTAATGAGTTTCTAAGCTCTCATTTTCCATAACTAAGCTTGAATGTTCGATAAAATCATGAATATCATTAAACTCGGCAATAGCTCTAAGCATTTCATTAATATTCTCGATTCTACCGAATGCCTCTTCAGTTTGCTCCTCCTTAAGCATTTCAAGGTAACCGGAATCATGAAGTATTGCTTTAACAACATTTATCGGGGCATCGGTGTTAAATCTTTCATGCCAATTATCGATTTTAGTAACAAAATCTTTTAGAGTTTCATATGATTTTGCTTTACCTTTTTCTAACATTTTCTTAATAGCTGCAAAATGAGAAATATTTTGCTCAATAGCATAGGCCTTAATTTTACTTAAAGTAGCTGCACCTATTGCCCTTTTTGGTACATTTACAATACGTTCAAGTGCAAAATTATCATTTTGATTCAAAGATATACGAATATAAGCAATGACATCTCTAATTTCCATTCGTTCATAGAATCTTAAACCCCCTATAATTTTATAAGGCATAGCACTATTTATAAAAGCTTCCTCAAAACTTCTAGTTTGGAAACCTGCCCGTACTAATATAGCGATATTACCTGCATTATATCGGTCTTCTCTTACTAATCTTTCTATTTCGCCGGCTATATATCTTGCCTCTTCTTTATCACTCCAACAAGAGACTATTTTTATCTTTTCACCATTTTCCCTATCTGTCCATAATGTTTTACCGTGACGGTTTTTATTATTATTGATAACATTGGAAGCGGCAGCAAGTATTGGTAGAGTTGATCTATAATTTTGCTCTAATTTAATAATTGTTGCACCGGAAAAATCTTTTTCAAAACGTAATATATTACCAACTTCTGCTCCCCGCCAGCCGTAAATAGACTGATCATCATCCCCTACACAACAGATATTTTTATATAAACTTGCGAGCATTCTTGCCCATAAATACTGCACAATATTTGTATCTTGATACTCATCTATCAAAATATACCGATATTTATCTTGATAATATTTTAATATATCAGGATTTTTAATAAACAGCTCATTATTATAAAGTAGAAAATCGCCAAAATCCAATGCATTAGAGATAAGAAGATTCTGTTGATATTCTTGATAAACAAGTTTTGCTACTCGTTGCACTGGTAGATTAGTATCTGAGACTGATAATTTACTTGGTAGTAATCCTTGATCTTTCCATCTAGAAATTATAATATGTATTAATTTAGGAGCATATTTTTTAGTATCAATATCTTTTAGCTTGACTATATCTTTAACTAATTTTAATTGTTCATCTTGACTAATAATAGTAAATCTGTTATTTAATCCAAGATTTAAATGCTCTATATGTTCCCGCAATATCCTAGCTGCCATTGAGTGGAAAGTACCGATATTCAGACCATCGCAATTAATTAAACTATGAACCCTTTCCACCATCTCTTTAGCTGCTTTATTAGTAAAAGTAACAGCTAGAATATTGTGAGGCGATGCTAAATTTTGATAAATAATATTAGCTATCCTTGAGGTCAGTACCTTTGTTTTACCAGTCCCTGCACCTGCAAGCAATAAAAGCGGTCCCTCAGTGTGAAGAACTGCTTTTTGCTGTTGCGGATTTAATGTATTTAGAAAATCTTGTTTTTGCACTATACCTGTCATACCCTCCACAGTATCCATAAAAAAAAATTTAAAAAGACTCGATGCCGTGATCAATTCACAGCAACATGACACTGTCCTAAAATAATATTCTTATTCTTGCTTATATCAATGAAAAAGATTACCTAATTCTTCTAAGGTTTTTAATAATATAAGAAAGAGTAATTATAGGGTTACAAAGAATTATTTTAAATAACCTAAAATAAGAGTTAAAATTTCTATCTTCAATAAACCAATTATATAAATCATTTATAGGTTTAATCTCAGTAGGAATAATATATTTATCTTTAAATAATTCTTTCAAAGCTCTTTTTGCCTGTTTTGCCTCTACTTTACGTTCTATTGTTAAGCTTTGATCATGAACTCTATAAAAATATAAAGATTCCGGTATATGAGTAAATTTTGTAACAAGCCCAAGACGAAGCCAATATTCATAATCGTCAACTAACTGCATATTTTCATTATATCCACCTACTTGCCTTGCTAAATCGGCTCTATACAAGAAACATGCACCTACGCAATCTCTAATTGGTAAAAATTCAGGTGATTCTTGATAGAGCCGTGCACCTATCCTACCCTGCTCATCGATTAAAGTATAATCAGTATATACAAGCCCTATCTCAGGTGAATTATCAAGTGTCCTAACCATTTTCTCTAAAGCATTTTCATGAAAAAGATTATCATCGGAAGTCCAAGTAAAATACCTCCCCTTAGCATCTTTAAAAGCAATATTAAGACTCGCCGGCAATGTTTTATTAGTCGCGTTTACTATTAGTTTAATACGTGAATCTTGCTCTGCATATTTCTTAGCTACTACAACGCTATTATCTTTTGAGCAATCATCAATAATAATAAGCTCAAAATCTTTAAAACTTTGATTAAGGCAGCTTTCAATAACAAAAGGTAATAGCTTCTCTCTATTGTAGACTGGCAGAACTATTGAGATTTTTGGAAGATTAATATGCATGTACTCCTAGAATATTAAGAGTATTTAAACTATAAGTTATATTTTTTATTAGTTCTGATTCTTCAAATTTGCATTTATCTTCAAAGATTAATAATATATTACTTAAAGCATTATTAAGACTTTGGTATATTATAATCTTTGTCTCTTCGTACCTTTGAATTAGCTGAATCAAAGGATAAGCATATTCAATTGATAACAATTCTTTATGCTGATCTAATAACCTAGTAAGACAATCAGATATTGCCCATAACCAAGGATCAACTCCATTTTTATTATCTATTAAAGAAACCACCTCATTGGTTCTGTCAATTGCTCTTTCAATATTCTTTATAGAAACTGACATAATTTATTATATTTTGTAAGTTTATATATTTAGTATTTTGATATTCAAATATACCTTCAAATGAGCCTTCAATTCCAAAACCTGAAGCTTTACGCCCTGCAAAAGGTGCTTTGGCATTTGCAGGTAACGGGTCATTAATCGATACCATACCCAAATCAAGCTTATCAGCTATCATTTGTGCCACGGGGATATATTATTTGAATATACATATCCTTGCAAGCCATATTCGGTATTATTAGCACGCTCTATTACTTCATCTAAACCTTTAAATCTATAGCACGCAATTACCGGACCGAATATTTCCGTTTTAAAGATATCCATATTATCTAAACAATCAGTAATAATAGTCGGTTCAATAAAATTATCAACAGCTTTACCGCCACAAATTAATTTAGCTCCTTTATTTTGTCCATCTGTTAAAAGCTTTTGTATTTTTTTATAGCCGCCCCATTAATTAATGGACCTATATCTGATGTTTTATCGAATCCGTCACCAGCTTTTATTTTAGTAAATTTAGCCTTCAGAATTTCTATAAATTTTTTATATATAGATTCTTCTATAAATATTCTGTTAGGGGAAGTACAAGACTAACCACTATTTCTAGTTTTAGCGATTACTAAATCACCTGCTACTTGTTCTAAATCATTCTCTGCCGTTATAATGAAAGGCGCATTGCCGCCAAGTTCCAAAGATAAACGCTTTATAGTATTTGCGGCAATTTTATATAGAATTTTACCTACATCTGTAGAACCAGTAAATGATAATTTCCGAAGCCTAAAATCTTCACAAAAAGCCTTACCTATAATATCCGAATTACCTGTAATTACATTAAATACTCCGGCAGACAAACCGGCATCACTTGCAAATTTTGCAAGTACTAAAGCTGATAGAGGCGGTAAGACGTGACGGTTTTAATATAACACTGCAACCAGCTGCTATTGCAGGAACTACCTTGCGTGTAATCATTGCATTTGGAAAATTCCAAGGAGTTATAGCAGCAGAAGGTCCTATACCGGTTCATATTGCGTAATAATTTTATGAGCTTTATTACTCCCAGATTTGATAGTCGAATGAATATTATGTATAGCATATGTATACCAATCAATAAAAGATGCTCCGTAGAGAATTTCTTTTTTTGATTCGGCAAATATCTTCCCCTGCTCTAAGGTTAACATATGACTTAACTCATCAATATTTGCAAGTACTAAGTTATACCATCTTCTAAGAATCACTATTCTTTCTTCAAATGCACTTTATGACCATGCAGGAAAAGCCTGAACTGTGTTATCTATTACAGAATTAATTTCATATAATTCTAAATTTGGAACTGTAGCAATTTCTTTTAAAGTCGAAGGATTAATAACGGATATTTGTTTCCTGAATTCTACAAATTCACCGTTTATATAATTCTTTCCTATAATGTTTTTAAGTAAATTCATATTTCCCTTAATAGTATTAATGACTTTGCTTGTTAAGCTGTGTATATCATTCCCGTAAAAGCAGGAAAGCATTGTTACGTATGGATCCGATGCCAACCATATCATCATCCTGCGACTTGATCACATGCTCCAGTTTTGTAAATTTTTCTAGATACTGTGTTCAAGCCATGATATGACACTGAACTCATTTTTCGAGCCACGCAACAATGCCAAGCAGGCATAACATCAGTGATGTTTATCATAATTTTAGAATTATACAATAAAGCTTATTTTAAAAGATAGAAAGTATTATTAATTAAGCTACTTTAGCATAACAACTGTTTACTACGCCGGCAATTTTTGGATCAGCCTCCTCTGTACCAATCGTGAATTATTGACCATCTTTAGAAAATGTAATATCTACTTTATCTCCAATAAAAACATCACCTTTCTTGTACGCGAGTTATCAAATTTAGTCGTTCTCCTAATATTTTTCAAATAACCACCTTTTACTCAATATTATCAATATATTACTCAATCTGTTTCAACCACGAGGATCGAAACTCACATGAGTAAACCATCTATACATTGTAATTTCTTCAAGAAATTCTTTATTATAGTTCTCACCAAAGCCTAAAACATACATATTAAATTGAGGATTTTGTATTACAGTGATTGCAGACTCTATAATCTCTTGTTGAGTTGTATTACAGTCAGTTCCTTAGTTCTTGCCATCTTGCCATCAGTAAATACTACAATAGTGAATGCATATCTATTTTTTCTTGTAACAATTCTAAAGCATCTGTGACAGTACCATACAATCTTGTATATTACTTTTATAATCACTAAAAGTAATTTCATGAATTATTAAGTATTTAGATATTCTAGGTCTTTAGAAGAAAAAATAATAGGAAATTTACTTCCTGCCAAACAAAACCGTTAAATATTGGAAATAAATATTTTAATCAATCACTGTCATCTAAGAGATGAAAGTTTGTCTATAGCGACTAGAAGTCGCTGAATCAAGCTAAAGCTTATTCCAGTCTTATATTAGTAGTCATTACTGGTTCATGAGCATCAGTATGTCTATTAATATATTCATTAATCATGTCATCAGTCACATTACCACTAGTCGCACTAAAGTATCCTCTTACCACCCATAAATGTCTACCCCAATACTTTTTTCTTAATATTGGAAATTCTTCTTGTATTTTTTTTTGATGATCTCCCTTTGGCTTTTTGCACAAATTCACTCACTTTAATATGAGGTGGTATATTGGCAAATATATGTATATGATCGCTTGATATTACTCCATTTTCTATTTTAACATTGAGTTCTTCTACAACTACTGCAATAATTTCTCTCACTCGCTTTTTGATGTCATAGGTTAATACCTTGTATCGATATTTTGTAATCCACACTATATGTGATATCGATGATAGTAAACGGTGCGTGATTTGTTGCTATATTGAGTCATGGGGCTTATGATGCTAACGCATCATGGCTCAACATGGCAAGCTAAAGCTTTCGCATCTGGAAGATGGAGGTTTTAACCACCAAAGAGACTATAAAATTAGCAATAATAAATTCATCTTTTAAGCTATAAGTGATAATAGGTGGTTTACCGTCAACTTTATAAACCTGTATAGCTTGCATTACTGCACCGTTATTTAGAGTAAAAGTTAAGCTATTGCTGTATGAGAAGTAATGTGAGATATTAACTTAGAAAATTCAGTAGGTCGATAAGTATAATCTGTAGCCAGTGTTGCTTAGCCTGTTAAAATTTTTGATAATTTATTTGCATCTCTTATAACGACTTGTAATTTCTCAAGTTTGGATTCATCCATTTTATACTTTATAAGAGTTGAATCTCAGCCGTTAATAATGCTTTACTAAATTCAGCTTCTAATTTTATTGTTTCTAAAATTTTAGACAAACCATGCTCTGTTATAAGGTCACCATCTACTAGCTTATTAAAATAACTCACCTGTTTCTATATCTGAATATATAGTGCAGAGATTCTGCTATATCCTTTCTATTATCTTTAAACAAAGCAGTATCACATACTACTTTAATTCATCATGGGATGCTAATAATTGTAGGAAAATGCTCCAATTCTTTAGAAGTTTTGTTTTAAAAATAACTTTATTATTAGTAACTCCTACCTCTGCTCCTAGCTTTTAAAAAAATTTCCCATTTTTTCTGATGGGCCTAGAAAAGGTGTGGTTACATGACTTGAAAAAAGCACTAGATGAAATATAGAAAACTAATTATTTAAAAATTTTTCAGCCTCAAGAGCTGCCATACAACCACTACCTGCAGCAGTTACTGCTTGTCTATAAATTTTATCCTGAACGTCACCAGCAGCGAAAACGCCTTCGACGCTAGTTTTAGTCGTACCTGGCTTCGTTATGATATAATTATCGTAATCCATTGCAATTTGTCCGGTAAATAAGCTTGTATTCGGTGCATGCCCGATAGCTACAAATACACCGCTACAATTCACTAAACTAATCTCTTTAGTGTGAACATTTTGAATTTTAACTCCGGTAACGGATTTTGGTTTATTATCACCAACAATCTCATCTACTACATGATCCCAAATTACCGATATTTTAGGATTTTTAAATAATCGAGCCTGTAATATTTTCTCAGCTCTAAAACTATCTCTTCTATGCACTATAGTAACTTTGTTAGCATGATTGGTTAAGTATAAAGCTTCTTCTACTGCACTATTACCTCCCCCTACTACAACTATTTCTTGATTCTTAAAAAAGAAACCATCACAAGTAGCACATGCTGAAACACCAAAACCGCGAAATTCCTGCTCTGAAGCTATACCAAGCCATTTTGCTTCCGCACCGGTACAAATGATTATACTTTCTGCTTTATACTCATGTCCGGCTCCAGTCAATACTTTAAAAGGTCTTTTTGATAAATCCACCTTTTCTACGTAATCACTAACAATTTCCGTACCAACATTTTTAGCCTGCATATACATCTGCTCCATAAGCCAAGGTCCTTGCACCGTTTCCGCAAACCCAGGATAATTTTCAACATCGGTGGTAATTGTAAGCTGCCCACCAGGCTGCATACCATTGATTAATATTGGTTTTAAAGCAGCTCGAGCCGTATAAATAGCGGCACTTAAACCTGCAGGACCTGAACCAATTATTAGTACTTTGGCAGTAATGTGCATAATTATATTTATCTATTAGTTTTCTTTTTTGTTTTCTAATTGCTCTAACCAAGATTTAACATAGTTAATTTCTTCAGGGTTCATTAGAGACGGTGTATGACCTGCGTATTTTATCTCATACAGATCAAACACTTTTGTTTCCTTCATTTTTTTAACGGTAGATTTTGTTAAAATTTGAGATTTCATCCCATGAATTACTAATGTTTTACATTTTATTTTATTCCATACTGACCATAACTTAACATCTTCTTGGTTACCGGCATTGTTGATTCCTTTTATTATAGCAGGATCATAATTCATTTTATATTTTCCACCAAATGTAGAAATAACACTATATTTTGTTAAATAATCCCAATCTTCTTCGTCTTTGATACCTGATTGTGCATAAATAAGCTTTAGATGTTCTTTGGCACCAGCCAAATCATCTAAGATAATCGTTTTTTTAGCATAATCTCTAATTTTAATTAAAGGAGCAGCATCGATAAATGCTCCTATATCATTTAATATTAAGGCTTTAAAAAAATTTTTATATTTACTGGCAAGTAACATACCTATAATACCACCCATTGAAGTACCAAGCCAAATAGTTTTTTTAATATTTAGTCTTCTAAAAAAGAATAACGTATCTTTAATATAGGTAGTATAATTATAATGATTAGCTTTTTTAAAATTTTCGCTATCACTACGACCAGGATAATTTATTGAAATTACTCTATAATTTTGACTCAATGCTTTAGCTATTTTATCAAAATCATGAGCATTTCTAGTTAAGCCGTGAGCACATACTATTATATTTTTATTTTTAGGATCACCGAATTCCACATAAGAAATTTTGTGTTTCGGTATATATTGAAGAGGTAATAAATTAATATATGGACCAATTGTTATTGAATTAATTTTCATATGAACCTATTAATACCAATTTAGAATAAGTTTGAAAAAATCATTGTCATCATGTTATTAATTTAAATTACTTAAAAATATACTGACCATAGTCGGCGTATATATAACTACAAAAAGCAAAGATAAAAACACAGTAGCAGCAACTTTCTCAGGATAAAATTTCTGTAAATTCGCTATAACTATAGTATTTGCAGCAAGCGGTGCAGTAGAAAGTAGCTTTAAGGCATTATAGTAATCATTGTTATACCATTTTGTTACAAAATGATCAAACATGATAAATAACCCTACACCCAAAGGATAGAATAAAAATTTAGCAGCAAAAGTAGCAAGAGTAAATTTTATATCAACTTCAAATTTTTGCAGAGACGAAAGAGCAAGACCCACCATAACCATACCGAGTATTGAAAAAGAGCCTTTCATATTATATATAAAATCATCTAAAAAATCTGGTAAAGTAAAACCGCAAAAACTAAACAAACATCCTAAGAAAAAAGCATTTAAAATTGGTAGTTTTACTACTTTTAACATACTATCAGTAGTATCAGCAAAACTTCTCATACAAATATAAAAACCGACGGAACATTCATAAATGTTAACTCCTATAACAGCCATCATGTAAATACTTAAAGTATAATCATCAAAAAGTGCCGCAGCTATAGGTAGCATAAAATACCCACCATTTGCCGTACCTGCAGATAAAGCTATAATATTACGTGTATGATCCTGCCAAAATTTACCAAAAAAATAATAAGAAAATAGTGATAAGAGTGTTGCAATTACAAATGTTACAACCGTAACACTTAATGCCGAAAGTGTTAAGGTTGTACTAGCAGGTATAGTAAAAAATACTATAGGCGATATAAAATAGAACAGTAACGAAGAGATACTATCTCTTTCAACATTTGAATATTTACCTGCTAAAAATCCTATTACTACACTTAATAATACCGAAACGGTTTTTAAAAAAACTATACTAAATATTATCATGTAATGAGCTAAAGATATAATTACTTATAATACATGAGATTTTATTTTTTTCACTAGATTTTATAAAGATTTTTATTTCATCTTCATTAACTTTAAATTACAATATCAAAAAATTATATTATTTAGAGCTTCGAATTTAATATAATTATTTATGCAAAATATATTATCCTTATTATATTTTGATGCTTAAATTCCTATTCTAATCCTATGCTGCGTGATCTTGAATTAAATAAAACTACCAATATAGATCTAACAAAAAAATACAAAATTATCATTCTTATCAGTTGCTACTTTCAAGAATGGTGATTGTGTAGTAATGCTTGACTCTTCTGAATTAAATCCTGAAACGGAACTCGTATATATAACGCACAGTTTCTATAAAGACTTTTTAAATAAGCTAGATAAAGAAGAAAAACTAGAGCAAGAGCAGATTAAGAGATTATTGTAGTACTTTTCATACCATAGCTTGACCACGATATCAAAATCGTTTTAGCATTTTTAATTGGATCACGGGATCCAAGTCGCTGGATGACAATCAAAACACCCCTCCATGCCAACACCTATGTATGAATAACACACAAGCAAATTTGGAAATTATAGGCACTTGTAAATTATATTTTTTATCAAATCTAAAACCGATTTTAATTCTTCTTTGCCCTCTAATAGTTTTTGATATTCCTGTAAAAACTTATTTTTATCACTACTAATTCGAAGCTCATAACCGAATTTTGTATTACGTAAATCTAAAGAGAACAGGTAAGTACTAAATCGCCTACTATTCCTGCTTCTAATAATATATCTAGCACCTCCTGCATACCGCCTAAAGTTTTAGATAAAATTGTATTTTTTTAAAGGCAGATAGTATAAGTGTTGCTCTTGCATTTTCGCCCTACTTTTTTGCTAAATCAATCCTGCTTTTAATAGCAAAGATATTTTTCAATGTTCCTACCACCCACCTGCAATGTCACAATATCACTTGTCACATTAGTAGTAAAAATTTTTGAACCTAGATTATTGGCTATTTTATTTGCTACATCTATATCTAAACTTGCAATGCTTGCTGAAGCCGGTAAATTTTTAGCAAGTTCCTTTGCAAGATTAAGACTGGATAGAAATGCTATAGCAGTTATACGGTAATAGGGTTTTATCGAAAAATAATTTATTAGAATTACGGGCAAAAATTTTTGTTGCGATTAGAAGAGTATTGTCTGAGAAATGCAGTGAGTTTTTAATAATTTTATTGAATCATTGAAAGCATAAAACGGTGCTGCAATAATAATCAGTTCAACATCCTTAATTATATCTCAGTTTGTAGAGTATGCCTGTAAATGAGAAGGTAGTGTATACTATAATATCCCCTAAATATTTTACGTTAGTTTTATTATGTAAAATTTCTTTACTATTTTTTACGTAAAAATAAAGTAAGATTATTATAGCTTCGTACTGTTAAGAAGTTAGGCTAGTACCAAAACTCCCTCCTCCGTAAACCGCGATATTTTTAAATTTACTCACTTATAACTTTCTCGATATTTACTATTATAACAGGTGATTTATTGATTTCTTGTTTTAAGGTTTTACGGATTGTCCCTTTTATTGCTTCAATCACTTGCTCATCTGATAATAGTTTTTTAGCTTGTTTATTTTGAATAGTAACAAGCTCTTTAATATCGTTTTTAATTAGATTAACTAACGCAACATCCTCCTTTGGATCAAGCAGTCCAGGCATAGAAACCATTGGATTTGCAGCAAGCAAACCTTTTTTATTGATTACCACCGATGCTATCACGATACCTGACTCACTCATGCGTCTCCTCGCTTTAAAAATCGGAGATTCTACAGGAATTAAATAATTACCGTCTACAGCTAAATAACCACTTTCAACCTTTGAAATTACTTTTGCATTATTATGTTCAAGCAATACTACACTACCATTTTCAACCTCTACTACCTGTTTTATGCTGTTTTTCTTAGCAAGCTTAACATGTTCATGAATATGCATAGGCTCGCCGTGAACAGGAATACAAATATTTGGTCTAATTAAAGAATACATTTTTTTTAGTTCATCAATCGATGGATGTCCTGACACATGGACAAAATGGTCTCGCTCAGTAATAACTTCTACACCGGCTTTAACAAATATATTAAATAATCTAAATATTTTCTTTTCATTGCCGGGAATAATTTTTGAAGAAAAAATCATTGTATCTTTAGGAGCAAGCTTTATAGATGGGTGAGAATTACTAGCCAGTTTTGCGGTTGCAGCCATAGTCTCACCTTGACAACCGGTAGCAATTACTAATAATTCTTCTCTTCTAAATCTGCTAATCTCACGTTCACTAATTAGAGGAGTAATATCTTTAAAATAGCCACTTTCTTGAGCAGCACGCATCATACGATACAAACTTCTACCAGTTAAGACTACTTTTCTACCCGCAAGCCCTGCGGCATGAATTATTGTATCAAGTCGTGCTAAATTGGATGCAAATGTTGAAACTACTACCATTTGAGGGCAACAGGCTATGATATCTACTAAACTTTTTCTAACATCACCTTCAGAGCCTGAGCTTCCCTTATTAAACACGTTAGTTGAATCACAAACAAGTGCAAGAACCCCTTCATCTCCATAAGATTTTAAAAGTTTCTCATCGGCTTTTTTACCAAGTATCGGATCGTTATCAAATTTCCAATCTCCCGTATGTAAAATATTACCAGCCTTCGTACGAATCATAATTGCTTGCATTTCAGGAGCCGAGTGAGTCAGTGGTACCATTTCTAAGGAAAAAGGATCTAGATTTATTTTACTACCCGGTTTTACTTCATGAATTTTTATATTTGTAGCAAAATCATATTCATTTAAACGAATTTTTAAAAAGTTTGCCGTAAAAGTAGTAGTATAAATAGGACATTTAAGGCTATTCCATAAATATTGAACACCGCCTAAATGATCTTCATGAGCATGAGTTAAAATCAGACCTACTATATCTTTTTTATATTTTTCAATAAAGCTACTATCGGCAATTATCATATCAACACCTGGCAAATAATCATCAGCAAAACCGCTACCGCAATCAATCATGAGCCATTTCCCTTTATAATGATAAAAATTAAGATTCATACCTATTTCATTAGATCCTCCTAGCGGCACAAATAATAAATCGTTTTTATGGTTTTTCATGTTGAATGATGACATAATTTAACTTAATATTTATTTTATTACTTTATTCTTATAACTTATTATTAGTTAAGCGTCCATTATTAAAAAAGAAATTCATGTAATGAATATAAATAAAATAGCATTGATTTATAATAAAGATTATAAATCTTTAGCAATTATAGAAGAAATAAAAAAACTATATAATTATTGTGAGGTAGAGGAAGCAGAAGTAATTATAGTAATAGGAGGCGATGGAGCATTACTACATAATATTCACTGCTATATGCATCTTAACATCCCTTTTTATGGAGTTAATTTAGGAAGCCTCGGCTTTTTAATGAATACTTTAGATACTAAGAATTTATTACAAAATATACATGACAGTACGGTTACTATACTAAATCCTCTTCTTATGCAAGCCAAAGATACGAGCGGTCAAATATATACGGCACTTGCTATCAATGAAGTATCGATATTTCGTAAAACTAATCAAGCTGCGAAATTTAGAATAGACGTAAACGGGATAGAGAGGATGAGTGAATTAGTAGCAGATGGAGCTTTAGTTGCAACACCTGCAGGAAGCAGCGCTTATAATTTATCTGCAGGCGGTCCTATTTTACCACTTGAATCAAACATGTTATGCCTAACACCTATCTGTGCGTTTAGACCACGTAGATGGCATGGTGCTTTACTGCTTTCATCTGCTACGATTAAATTTGAAATATTTAATACAACCAAAAGACCGGTCAATGCTACTGCCGACTTTCAGGAGTTTAATAATATCATACAGGTTACTGTTAGCTCTACTAAAGACAAACCTATCAAATTGCTCTTTAATAAAAATCATACGTTGGAAGATCGAATTATTAAAGAGCAATTTGGCGGGTAATTACTAAAGAAATATTAATAATTTTTTGATTAAGAATTAAAGCTAATGTATTACGCTTATAACTAGGTATTATAAATGAAAGCAAAAAAGTCCTCTATTAACTTTTCTAAGAATAATCATATTCTATGATTATCGCTTGAAACTCACAATATTACATTAAATACAGCTATAGAATAGTACTAAGCAATAGTGAAAGATTTTAAGATAAAAAAAGATTTTTTAAGAACTATTGTGAAGAAATAAAAAACTCAAAATTAGCTTGAGAATTTGCGAATTTTTAGCAATTAAGAGTTATTTAAAAATTAGTGAATATAATTCTTTAATTAATAAAAATTCTAAAGTAGAAATATTTTTTGAATACAAACCTAGCTCTAATTCTTCTCACCCCTATTGCTAAGATTATTAATAAATTTATCGCTAAGGAAAATATTTTTAGTTTAGCTGTAGTAGAAAAGAATATTTTCTTAATGGAAGAAGTAGATAAAGATATACTTAAATCAGCACCTATAGTTTTAAATTTACTAAAAACTCAAGGACAATGATATCAAAAATATCTGAATATTATTCCAGAAATTATACTATTTGTAAAACCTAAATTTCAACCTGATATTATTAAACAGTGAGCAGCAACAGGAAAATAAAGGTATCTAATTTTGCTACTATAATCTATTAGTAACATATATACAGGACAATTGTAATTAGCAGAAGAATAATTATTATGCATTTTAAAGCATCGACTAAACGATAGCGATTCGATCTATAGTTTATTAAAATTTATTTACTTAATGAAAAGTTAACAGAAGTAAAAAATTTAATAAAAAATGCTCCTAAAGATATAAAAACTTTGACAGAAATGAGTTTTAATTTAGCTGAAATTTCTGAATCTAAATTAAATCTAATGAACCAAGATAATTTATCTAAGGATAGTAGAGAACAGTTTGGATGTTTTCAATATATTGCTAAATACAATAAATATTCTGCTTCTGAGAAAATTTTGAATGAAGAAAACCTAAAGTATGAGTTAATCGAAATTAGTGACTATATTGGTGGTTCTATAATTATTACCTACAACAGCATTATATAAAATTAGCTAAACAATTTATAAAAATCTCTTTCAGGCAATAGCATTTTTATTAAATCCTGAAGGATATATTAATCTAATTTATATAGAAGCTCTTGTTAGCAACCTTACTTGTTCACAAGCAAAATCTATAAAAGCAATTAATAAGATTATCACTTATTTAATTGCAATTTAGAAATACGGCTTAGCTTTAAACAAAGTTGAGGAAATTTTACAATATGAAATAAAAATCAGGAAGCCATTGAGCATGGATTAGTAGCCGCTAGGTTAGCTTAGCTAAGAAAAGATACAGAAATATACTGGACTTGTTCAGTATCTGAAGCAATATCTACAGATACTCAAGAAGAATTAATGCAGTATGAAGATACTAAAGAAATGCATAAATATTATCAATCAATATAACATGTACATTTAATACAACAAATTATTCCTAGTTATAGCAGTTGGGAAATTACAATTAATAATATTACTTCTTTAGGTAAATATAAAGGACTTGAATGCTACAGAAGAATTGGTGAAAAATTACAAAAAAATTAGATAAGAATCAATGTAATAGATTTGTGAATACCTTAAAGAAAGGTCTAATATATAGACAACAAGGTGATAACGGCGTTAAATTTATCGGTAAAAAAGCAGTTGAAATTAAAATTGACGGTAACCAGCGTTTATTCAAAAATATATTACATTCAAACGAGTGAATTACTGATAAATTTTGATTATCAAGGGAATCATAATAATGTAATAAAATTAAGATTTGCTATAACTTTAATAAAATTGTTAATACTTATTCAAAAGGTTGGCGTAGGTTAATAGCAGCAGATAATGTACCCTCGTCTAAATAGTCAAGTTCACCTCCGATAGGTATGCCGCTAGCTAGGCGAGAAATTTTAGCAGGATGCTCTTTTAAATATTCGGTAATAAAATAAGCGGTAGTCTGACCTTCTAAAGTAGAATTAGTAGCAATAATAACCTCTTTAATATTTGCTGCAAAACATCTTGTAAGTAGTTCGGGTAATCTGAGCATGCTAGGATTTTTTCTACTAGCTGCCGATAAATTATAACCAAGTACGTGGTATAAACCTTTAAAATTACCGCTACGCTCCATTGCCCATAATTCAGCTACAGTTTCAACAATAGCAATAACTGACTTGTCTCTATATTCGGAAGAACAAATACGGCAAATATTTTCCGTATCCATATTACCACAAATTTCACATTTTACTATTTTTTTGTCTATATTTATCAAATTGTTAATAAGACTTTTTAATCTTACGTCTTTATCTTGTAGTAGGTATAGTACTATACGTCTTGCCGACCTACTACCAAGACCAGGTAATTTTGAAAAAAGATAAATGAGCTGATCTATATCATTTGTTTCATTCATTGGAATACTTAAGCCTTGATCACGACTGTTCCAGCTATTTTATCATGTAATGCTTGTTTTTTAGAAGAAAAAAGTATGAAAAAAATACCAATAGGAAAAGTCATATACCCTAAAAATCTTTTAATTAACTGCTTTAAAGTTGGACGATTTAATGTTACGGCATCTACTATTTTCATACGTAGCAACATTTTACTAAGCGTTGCACCTGTATAATACCAAAGTGTTATGAAATATGAGCCTATTACTAATATATTAGTAGCAAAAATTGAAATATTAAACAAAATATACTTATTAAAATTTCCTGCTTTAAGATATTCATAAAATTCCTGACTCATAATAGAACTAAATATTTCATTAGGATAAAGACTAATGTTAGTGCTAAAGAAATAATCATTAAAGAACAACCATAATAAATTAAAAGCACAAAATTGTGATATTGGGATTGCTATAAAGGCAAATAATGATAAATCAAGTGCCGTAGAAAAAATTCGTGCTATAAAATCAGGATAAATAATTTGCTTTTTCATTGCCGGTTACTTTATTTTAGTGTTAGATATAAAATTGGAATGGCTTTGTTGTATGACTTTTAAAAAGTATTCAGATTTAGATCCCCGGTAAAAATGGGGGTCAAACAATATCAAAAATTGTTTTGATATATCTATTTTACCAAATATACACCTAATATTAAGGTTATTTTTTGGATTCCCGCTTACGCGGGGTCGAGCAATACAACAACCTTAATTAAAATTGACTATATAATATTTATGGAACAATTTGAAGCATATAGTTTATTATTTGCTGATAGTTTTGTCTCAAATCTTGTTATTGGTTTTCAGAATGAATTAATATTTCATTCTATGAAAATGTTTGGGGGCTATAATAGTTTAATAATGCTGCTAGTAGCTACTTGTGCTTCTCTTAGCAGTAATGCAGTTAATTATATTTTTGGAAGAATAGTTTTAAATATCTTTTATGCTTCCAAAAATGAACAAAATATTTTGAGGTATAAAAATTTAGCAAAACTATATTACACATATGAGATATTTATACTTTTCTTAATGGCGTTTGCTTTTTGGGGAAGCTTTATTTCTTTATTCTCCGGTTTTTTTAAAACCAAATTTTTAAAATTTTTAAGTATTTGTAGCTTAGCTAAAATATGTTATTATGTCCTAACATTATATTATATTCTATAATTTATGATATGAAAAAATTAACTAAAACCAATGCTCATAGACAACAAAAATTAGCAAGTATTATAAATGAAGTATTAATTGAAATTCTAAGGCGTGGTAAAATGCTGGATATCAGACTTTTTAACTGTCCTCTCGCTATTACGAAAGTTATAGTGACTGCTGACTTAAAAATAGCTAATTGTTATTTCTTACCTTTTAATACTAAACTAACAATAGATGACATTATGGATGCATTAAATAATTCTAAAAATGCTATCAGAAATTTTGTTACTAATAAAATAAATATGAAATTCTCGCCTGAGATAAGATTTCATTACGATCACGGATTTGATAATGCTATAAAAGTGGAAAAGTTATTAAAAAATATCAGTCTAAAAAGACGAGATAAAGATAAGTGAATAAATAAGGTGCTAGGAGATATAAACTCAATCATTGAAAACAATAATTATTAATTATACTAAAACGCTTTAAAAATTAAGCTTTAGTACAACAACTCCCTAACATAAATAGACTACAGGCTATAATTGCTTTGCAATGATGGAGTTTAAACATCATTTACAAAAAAATAATATTATAATAATTAAAATAATCAAGATATTTTAGTGATTTTTAAACTTTAAGTTTAACGCAAATAAAAATAAATGCTTATTTTTATTAAATAACTTTAAAAGATTGTTTTTTTATATTAAGATATAAGAATCATCTTTTAATAAAAATAAATAGAAAATGTCTCCTCAAATAATAGAGTTATTAATTTTTGCACTTATTGCCTTTTTTATTATCAATAAATTAATTACGACTCTTGGTTCTACTGCAGAGGAGGAGCAGACAAAGCAAAAATCTTATTTTGGCGAACCTGTTATTAAAGATGTAACTTATAGTGCAGTTAAATCTAATAAAGCAGAAAAAAATTTGCCAACAGTTGAAGATATTAAAGCTTTTCAAGATATAATAGTGGAGCAAAATATAACTGCGGTCGTAGATGGAATGGAACAAGTCCATAAACGCCTTTACTCATTTGATCCGGTTAAATTTATAAATAATGCTAAAACTGCTTTTCAAATGATTATAGAAGCTGCTTATAAAAAAGATACTCAAGAATTATCTGAGCTGGTAGATAAAAGATACTTGGAAGAATTTGAAAAAATAACACCATCTTACGGTGATTTTTTTGATTCATCGGCTTTAAGTGCAAAATATTCGGAAATTTACCTGTTCGGTAACAACATATTTATTAAATTATTATTCCAAGGTAAAAATGTAGTTGACAAAATTGAAGATTTAAAAGAAGAATGGACATTCACACGTAATGCTAATACCAAAGAAGTTGATTGGTTCTTAAGCAATATTGAAAAAGTGTAGCTGTTATTGTGGCTTGAATATCATTGCCGTAAAACTGGCATCCAGTAACTAAAAAGTATAAACACACTAGATTTTAAAATTAAAAGCTTGAGTTAGCTCGCTTTTTTCTAGATTCCCACTTTCGCGGGAATGATATCAAAAGAACCACAAAATTAAATAACAAACTCTATTAGTAATGACAAAATTTTCCTATATTATAGCTATTATATTAACAATAGTTGTACTTTTTATGTTTCAAAATCAAACCACGGTAGCAGGTAATAACAATCAAATAATCCCAAGAAAAGTTTTATTTGGTAATCCTGATAAAACAAGAGTTTCTTTAACTCATGACGGTAAGTATATTCTATATATCGCACCAAAAGACGGTATCTTAAATATTTGGCTCGCACCTGCAGATAATATTAGTAAAGCTACAGCCATAACTCATGATAAAGATCGTGGAATAAGAGACTATATAGTGGCTTATAATAATAAGAATATTATATATTCTAAGGACCATAAGGGTGATGAGAATTTTAGACTATATAGTTATAATATAGAAACAAAAGAAACAAAATTAATCACTCCTGCACATGATGTTAGAGCAGGTATAGTTGCAGTAAGCTATAAAAATCCTAATGAAATATTAATAGATTTAAATGAGCGTAACCCTAAATATTTTGATGTTTATAAATTAAATCTAGAGACTTTAGAAAAAGAGCTAGTACTAAAAAACGAAAAATTCAGAGGTTTCATAGTAGATAATAATTTACACATAAAGTATGCTGCTGCACCTGATAAGGACGGAGGCACAGAATATTATGAGCTAAAAAATAATAAATGGGAATTATTTACTAAAATATCAATGGAAGATTCAGTAAATACTTCTATTTTAGGTTTTGATACTAGTGATCAAATTCTCTATATGCTTGATGGGCGTAACCGCAATACTGCGACACTTAAAGCTTTAAACTTAGCTACTGGTAAAGATGAAATATTAGCTGAAGATTCAAAAGTCGATATTAGCTTATTTACAGTTCATCCTATCAAGCAAACTCCGCAAGCAGTATCCATAAACTATGATAGAGTTTCATACAAGATATTAGATAAAGATATTGAAGGTGATGTTAAATATTTGCAGGCACTTGATCGCGGTGATTTAATTATTAATAGCAGGACGTTAGACGATAACACTTGGATTGTAGCTTATAATAGTGATAATGCACCGGTGAAATATTATAAATATGATAGGCAAAATAAAAAAGCTGAGTTTTTATTTACTAACCGTAAAGAACTTGAGCAATATAATCTTGCTAAGATGATACCGGTAATTATCAAGTCACGTGATGGACTTAATTTAGTTAGCTATATCACTTTTCCAAATTATATAAAACTTGATGCAAATAATATCCCCGATAAAAAATTACCGCTAATAATTAATGTTCACGGCGGTCCATGGGTTCGTGATAGCTGGGGGTATAACCCTGAGCATCAATGGCTTGCTAATCGTGGCTACGCAGTTTTAAGTATTAATTACCGTGGTTCTACAGGCTTTGGGAAGGATTTTGTTAATGCTAGTAACCTCGAATGGGGAAGAAAGATGCATTATGATTTACTTGATGGAGTCAACTGGGCAGTTAAGAATAATATAACCGATCCCGATAAAGTTTGTATTATGGGTGGTAGTTACGGTGGTTATGCAACTTTAGTCGGTCTTACTATGACACCTGATATATTTGCTTGTGGTATTGATGTTGTAGGTCCTTCAAATTTATTAACCTTAATTAAAAGTGTGCCGCCTTATTGGGAACCGGCCTTAAATGAATTCAAAAAAAGAATTGGATCTTGGGACAACGAACAAGATATAGAATTTTTAAACAAACGCTCTCCTTTAACATTTGTTGATAATATTAAAAAACCACTTTTTATTGCTCAAGGAGCTAATGATCCTCGTGTAAAACACACAGAATCCGATCAAATTGTAAATCGCATGAAAGCAAAGCATATACCAGTAGTTTATGCACTTTATAATGATGAAGGACATGGCTTTGCAAAACCTAGCAATAGAATATCTTATTATGCTCTTGCCGAACAGTTTTTGGCCAAGATTTTAAAAGGAAGAGCGGAAAATATAGGAGATGACTTAAAGAATGCTAATCTCATTCTAAATGATAAAGACAAAATCACCGGTGAAGAGGCAGAAAAGATTATAGATACAGCAGTTGGTAATTAATATTTGTTGCATGGCTCGATTTTTTATTTTCATCCCGTAATCTTGTAGCAGGATTTAGGGATACAAGCCTGTGGTCAAGCCACCAGTATGACCTTAATTAACAATAACTATCTTCTTTACAGTTTAAATATTAGTTATTATACTGTACTTTAATTATTTAAATAAATTATTTAAAATGAATATTCATGAATATCAAGCAAAAGAGATTTTAAGAAAATACGGTATACCTACTTCCACCGGACTAGTTGTGACGAAAACCGAACAGATTAATGAAACTATAGATAAGTTAAATACGGAAGTATATGTAGTTAAGGCACAAATACATGCTGGCGGTAGAGGTAAAGCGGGTGGTGTTAAGGTTGTTAAGAGTAAAGAAGAAGCCAAGAAAATTGCTCATGACATGTTTGGCATTAATTTAGTAACACATCAAACAGGACCTCAAGGACAGAAAGTAAAACGTCTTTATATTGAATCAGGTTGTGATATTTTAAAAGAATATTATTTTAGTATCGTATTTGATAGATCAGCTAGCTGTATTACTTTCATAGCTTCTACCGCAGGAGGAGTTGATATTGAAGAAGTAGCAAAAAAAACTCCGGAAAAAATTGTTAAATTTTCTGTTGATCCTGCAACAGGTTTACAAGATTTTCATATGCGAGGCATAGCTTATGAGCTAGGCTTTAAGGATAACCAAGTTAAACAGATGAAAGAAATAGTAAAATCGGTATATAATGCTTTTATTGAAACTGATGCAACACAAATTGAAATTAATCCTTTAATTGTAAAAACCGACGGTGATCTACTCGCTTTAGACGCAAAAATCACTTTTGATGAGAACGCCCTATTCAAACACCCTAATGTCACCGCCATGCGTGATTACGATGAGGAAGATCCTCTAGAAACTAGAGCGGCAAATGCAGGACTTAGTTATGTAAAAATGGACGGTAATATCGGTTGTATGGTTAACGGTGCCGGTCTTGCCATGGCTACTATGGATATTATTAAACTTTACGGTGCTTTGCCTGCTAATTTCTTGGATGTCGGCGGTGGAGCCGATTGTGAGCGTATAAAAGAAGCTTTTAAAATAATTTTATCTGATAAAAAAGTACAAGGGGTCTTAGTTAATATTTTCGGCGGTATTATGCGTTGTGATATTATATCGGAAGGAATTATTGCAGCTGCAAAAGAAATAGATATAAAAGTGCCGTTAGTGGTTCGTTTAGCCGGTACAAACGTTGAAAAAGGCAAAAAAATTTTATCAAATTCTGGTTTAGAAATAATAACGGCACATGATTTAGCAGATGCCGCAAATAAAATAGTTGAGGCTATAAGCTAGAAGCATGGCTCCCGCGTAGGCGGAAATCCAGAAAAAAATAACCTTACCATTCTATAAAAATTATATATTTAACAAAATAAACATATAAAAACCTACTTTTTATATGTTTTACTTGATCCACACCTACGTGTGAATGATATAAAATGATAATACAAATCAAATAAAAACTTATAATATATAAAATTAATTTTTAACATGTCAATATTAATAAATAAAAAAACAAAAGTAATCTGTCAGGGTTTTACAGGGTCACAAGGAACTTTTCACTCTGAACAAGCGATAGCTTATGGTACTAACATGGTTGGTGGTGTTACACCGGGCAAAGGCGGTGATACTCACCTTGATTTACCCGTATATAATACTGTACATGAAGCAAAAGCAAAAACCGGTGCAAATGCGAGCGTTATATATGTTCCACCCGGCTTTGCTGCTGATTCGATATTAGAAGCAATAGATGCCGAAATTGAAGTAGTAGTATGTATAACGGAAGGAATTCCGGTACTTGATATGGTGAAAGTAAAACGTGCTTTAGTCGGTTCTAAAACTAGATTAATTGGTCCTAATTGTCCGGGAGTTATAACACCAGGAGAATGCAAAATCGGTATAATGCCAGGATATATTCATCAAAGAGGAATCGTAGGTATTGTTTCAAGATCAGGTACTCTAACATATGAAGCCGTTGCTCAAACAACAGCAGTAGGTCTTGGACAATCTACATGCGTCGGTATAGGCGGCGATCCTGTTAACGGGACTAATTTTGTTGATTGTATTGAGATGTTTTTGAAAGATGATGAAACAAAAGCAATTATTATGATCGGTGAAATTGGTGGTAATGCAGAAGAAGATGCATCCGACTTTATCAAGCAATCAAAAATCAAGAAGCCTATTGTTAGCTTTATTGCAGGTATTACAGCACCTCCCGGTAAAAGAATGGGGCATGCCGGAGCTATTATTGCCGGAGGAAAAGGAAGTGCCGAAGATAAGCTTGAAGCTCTACAAAGTGCCGGCATCACTATTACTAGATGCCCTGCCGATATCGGCAAAACTATGTTGGATTTGTTAAATAAAGGTTAAAGTTATTCAATACCAATCAATGTCCATGCCTGCGGTATTGGCTTTTATTGCATTAATACTCAAGTCATCATTTGTGATCGGGGGTGTTGGTTATGTTAATTGGATTTTTCATTTTCATCCTGCGATTTGATCGCGAGATCTAGAAAAAATGTGCTTTAGATACAGATAACAATGCTTTCTTGCGAAAAAGCAGGAATCCAAAATAAGCTAACTTAATTTCTCTATAGAAGAGGTAATGTTATTAATTTTTTGTAAATCATCTTGTGTAAACTCTTCTTAATTAATCAGCTTTATAGAGTTAATTACCTCAAGTGCAAACCATAAAGCTTTTATTTTTTTATCCATCATCAAATTCTTTTAAAAGATCAAGCAGTGCTTCCACTTTAGCAATAAAATTATTTAAACTGATTTTGTTATTTTTATATTCAGAAGTAATTTGTTTAAGCAATAATAATTGCCTTAATTCATAGTAGTTTTAGTTATAATATTTAGCATATTACAAATATAAAAATTTGTGTTTTTATATTTTTGTTTATTCTCGCTTCTACAGGAATGACATAAACAACCCTTCGGCCTTGTTGTATGGCTCGATTTTTTCACTATCTCTCATGACTTGTGAATTAAGATTAGTTTAAAATACTAGAACTATTACTACTTTAAATTGTATTTACCGTGGCAAGGCCATGGGTATACATTTATCTCTTCTTAAAAACTCTTATTATCCCTAATGTCTTTAACTATGTTTAGTAATTGTGGAAAATCTATTAACCCCGGTATTAATGTTGTATCAATTATATACGCAGGTACTCCTTGGATTCTAAGGTTTCTAGCTATTTTTATATTTTGAGTAATTAAATCTTTAATCTCGGTACTATCGGCAGTTTCATCAATTTCCGTAGCATTTAAGCCATTCTCGGTTAATAACTCGTTTATGGATTCTTTAGAAATATTTCTTATTTTCATTAATTCATCATGCACAACTTTAAATTTGCTTGAATTAATCTTATAAATCGCTAAAGATATTCTTGCGAGATATTCGGAAGCATCTCCAAGGATAGGGAGTGGTCTTAATACAACTTTAACTTTTTGATCATTTTGCAATAATTCATTTATAGACATATTGCCTTTCCTACAGTAAGAACAATTGTAATCATAAAAAGCAATGATTGTTACATCACCGTCTTTATTACCTATAATAGGAAAGCGTTGGCTATCTTCAATACCTAAATTATTATCTTTTAGATAATTATTAACTTTAGTCTCATTTTCCTGTACTTTACGTTTTTGTAAACCTTGTATTGATTCAATTATTATTTCAGGAGTTTTAAGCAAATAATCTTTGATTATTTCTTGTATTCTTTCCTCTTCATATTTTCTTGCATTATCACTTTGTTGAACCTCCACAGAAAACCACTTTGTAGAATAAGTTTTCATTGTTTTGAAAATAAATAAAACACCTATAATAATTACGAATATAGCCAATACTTTACCTATAATATGCTGCATAAATAACCTTTAACTTTAAATTGTATATTATCTTGACTTTATTTTTGTCTTATCAATCTGCTCTGATCTCTTTGCCAATCTTTTTCTTTAATTGACTCTCTTTTATCATATAATTTCTTACCTTTAGCAAGACCAAGCTCAACTTTCACTTTGTTTTTTTTATTAAAATACATAGAAAGAGCTACTAGCGTATAGCCTTTTATTTTAATTTTACCGATAATTTTCTTCATCTCTTTAGTATGCAATAATAATTTACGCGGTCTTCTAGTAGCATGATTAAATTTGTTTGCTTTTTCATATTCTGCAATGTGACAGTTATATAAGAATAGCTCATGTCCGGTATCGCCTGCATAACTTTCTTCTATGGAAGCTTTACCTTGACGCAGAGACTGCACTTCACTACCCTTTAATACAATACCTGCTTCTAATCTTTCTTCAATAAAATAATTAAAAAGTGCTTTCTTATTTTGTGCAATAACTTTCTTATACCTGGTCATATTTTTATAGATAGTGATGTTATAATGTTTTCAATTTGTTTTTTAGTCTTATAGCTTGCCTCAGTGAGAGGTAATCTAATTTTATTTGCACATAAGCCTAAATAATGTGCAGCATATTTTATTGGGATTGGATTAGATTCTACAAATAAAGCTTTATATAAAGGTAGTAATCTCTGATGGATTTCAAGAGCTTCTTTAACATCATTCTTATACCACTTCTCTAATAATTCTTTACATATATTGGGAACAATATTTGAAGCTACCGAAACCCAACCTACCCCACCTTGAGCGTTAAAAGCTAAAACTACTTCATCATTACCGGTTAAAAGATTAAAATCTTCTTTAACTATTGTTCTAATCCGCATAGGACGTTCTAAATCTACTCCACAATCTTTTAATGCTAAAATACGTGATAGCTTGCTAAGTCTTAATATTGTCTCATCAGAAAAATCTACTCCGCTTCTAGTCGGTGCAGAATATAACATAATAGGTATATTACATGCTTCATGCAACGCTTCAAAATGCTTATAAATCCCTTCTTGAGTAGGTTTTATATAAGACGGGGGGCTAGCCATAAAACCGTCAACCCCAATTTTTGTAGATTCCGCTGCAAGCTCTCTTGCATAAGCAGTATTATTTGATGAACATCCGCTTATTATAGGAATACGCTTATTAACGATTTCTAAGCTAGTTTGCAGTAATAATTTATATTCTTCAAAGCTTAAATTACTACATTCCCCGGTTGAACCTGCAATTAACACCCCATCGACTTCATATTTTATTTGATGTTCTAAAATTTTCTCTAAAGCATCTAAATCTAATGTATTATCTTTAAAAGGGGTTATAGCTGCGGTAATTAAACCTTTAAATATATTATGCATAATTTTTAATTATTAATGTCACCCTGTGGCCCCTCCACGGGATCTAGTTAAAATCCTAAAACAAGTTGCTGATATGGATCACGTGGAAGGGCCACGGATGAAAGCTTTTTGAACAGTATCTCTACTCCCTAACAATATAATCATATTCTTTTTTTAGGGTATTTGCAATTTGATGATCATTGAAAATAATCTTTTTTTTGCCCAGGTCTATAGAATTAATATTTTGTACCTCGATTGCGGTCCCTGTAACAAAACATCCAGTAAAACTCTCTACTTGCTCTAATTTCAAACGCTCTTCTTTTACTTCTAGACCGAAATCTTTTGCAATTTCAATAATAGTTTGTCTTGTTATGCCGTTTAAAAATCTATCAGCAATTGGAGTATATAATGTTTGATCTTTAACAAAGAAAATATTTGTTGTAGTACATTCAGCAATATACCCCTCATAATCAAGTAATAATGCATCATCATAGCCAAGAGCTTTAGCCTCTTTTTTACTAGTTATTGCCATATTATATTGAGCAGAGGATTTAGATTGTAATGGCGTGCTATCAGGCATTGCTTTACGCCAACGGCTTATATGTAAATTGATACCTTTCTCAAAAGCCCTTGGCATAGATGGAATACCAGCAATCAAAAGATTAGTGGATAAATCAGAATTAGTAATATTTAGCGATTCGTCTCCGCACCAAATAAGTGGTCTTATATATGCATCCTTAATATTATTTTGTTTTATTACAAGTTCATGAGCTTTCATTATTTCATCCACACTATAAGGTACTTTCAAACCTAATGCTTCTGCTGATTTTATTAACCTTTCCGTATGTTCTTTTAGTTTAAAAACTTTACCGTTATAAGCTCTCTCACCCTCAAATACCGATCCTGAATAATGCAGGCTATGAGTTAAAACATGGATCCTTGCAAATTGATAAGGAACTAAATCACCGTTAATCCAAAAATGCCAAAAAATTTGCTCTAGTTTTATCATTGTCATTAACCTATTTTTATATTAAAGTAGAAGTAATTTAGTTTCATTTTTTATATCATCCATATTCTTTTATCCCACAGACTTGATCACGGGATCCAGTTTAAAATACTAAAATTTATTAGTATTTTAAGTTGTTTTTTGGACCCTGTGGTCAAGCCACGGGGGTAACACAACGGATTTTTACCTATCCACATAACGATATCTTGGGGAAATGACATAAAATGAGCAACAAAGTCAATGTTTCAAATTAAATGAGTATACATGCATACATACAAAGCACACATTTTAATTGTTGATGATGATAGCAGAATATTAGCACTTTTAAAGCAATTTCTAAATAAAAACGAGTTTTTGGTATCAACAGCAAACTCAGTCATAGAAGCTAAAAATCTATTAAAAACTTCTAGTTATGATTTAATTATTTTAGATATTATGTTACCTGAAATAACTGGGCTTGATTTTGCTACTACTATAAGGGATGCAGGCAATAATATTCCTATAGTTATGCTTACTGCATTATCAGAAGCTGATGACCGTGTTAAAGGACTTGAAGCCGGTGCCTCTGATTATATAACTAAACCTTTTGAACCAAGAGAATTATTATTACGGATAAATAATTTAATTAATAATTATAATAACTTTAAAAAAGAAACGAATATAATTAAATTCGGCAATAATTTCTATAATTTTGATACAAAAGAATTTACCAAGAATAATCAAATTGTATCTCTTAGCTCTACCGAACAAAAATTACTTGAGATATTAATAAAAAATTCCAGTAAATCCATTAGTCGTTTTGAACTTTCAAAAATTATGGGCGGACTTAGTATGCGTTCTATAGATGTACAAATTACTAGAATAAGAAGTAAAATAGAAGATAATCCAAAAGAACCAAAATATTTAAAAACTGTGCGTAATGAGGGTTATGCACTTTATATCTAAATTATTACCAAGAACACTGTTTATACGGTTCATGTGCATTATAATCATTCCGATTTTAATAGGACAAATAGTTGCTATATTCTTGTTTTACGATCGTCATTGGTATAATGTTTCATATTATACTAGTACTATTATTATCAATGAAATAGAATCGCTGATTAAAGAACATAAAAATAATACAAGAGAGATAACGCATTTATCGGAACATTATCTTAATTTATCTTATCAGTTTCAGCTTAGTAAAAAGTTACCTATAAAACAGCCTAAATTAAGTGAGCCTTTAACTATATTTAAAAATATTTTAGCTACAAAAATCCATGAAAAAAATATAGTTAAACTAAATAAAGAAAATAAAATTGAAGTATTTTTAGAATTAAAAGATGGAATATTATATATTACTTTTCCTGCAAAATTATTACTTAATCCTACGGTATATATTTTTGTTTTATGGATTATATCTTTAACTGTTATATTACTTTCCATTTCTATTATTTTCTCTAAAAATCAGATTAAATCAATACTTGCTCTTGCAGATAGCATGGATAAATTTGGTCAAGGTGTTTTAAAAGGTAAAAATTTTAAACCATCAGGAGCCTTAGAAATAAGAAAAGCAGGACTTGCCTTTTTAAAAATGAAAGCTCGTATTGAAAAACAAATTACTAAAAGAACCACTATGCTTGCTATGATCTCACATGACCTTAGAACTCCTTTAACAAGAATGAAACTACAACTTGAATTAATGGAAGAAAATGAAGAAATCAAAGGGTTAAAACAAGATATATTAACTATGCAGCAAATGATAAATTCTTATCTAGATTTTGCTAAGGGTGAAAGTACGGAAAAATTTGAAGAAATTTTATTATTACCTTGGATGGAACATTTTTTAAACAAATGGTCGCATGTATATTCTGGTAAAATGAGCAATGGTTATACGAAAATCAACTTGGAAAAGAGCAAGGAGTCTGTAAACCAAGGAGCGGAGCGTATATTAATATGTGAGCATCCAAGGACTTACAACGACGACGTATCCAATTTTTCAAGTTCATCGAATATAAATATTGAATTTATCAAATCTACTAATTTCAATAAATTAGAAGTACGAATTAAGCCAAATTCTTTTGCAAGAGCACTGTCTAATTTAATCGGTAACGCTATAAAATACAGCACTAAAATTAAGATATCTTTAAAAGATAATTCATCTACCGTAGCTATAATTATTGAGGATAACGGTCCTGGTATAGATGATGCGGAAAAACATTTTGTATTTAAACCATTTTATAGATCGGATAAAGCAAGACAGATTGATAATGCAAGTAACGTAGGACTTGGACTTGCTATTACTAAAGAAATAATAAATGATCATAAAGGTTCTATTTACTTAGAAGATAGCAAGGATTTAGGCGGGTTATCGGTTAGTATTGAAATACCTAAAATATAATTTATAGTTTTAATTTTTAATAATGACTAATATAAAACATTTAGCAATAGTAATGGATGGTAATGCACGTTGGGCAGACCAAAATAATTTACCGAAATCTACAGGACATAGAACCGGTGCTGATAAAATTCGTGAATTACTACCAGAGTTTATTAACTTTGGGATACCTTATATAACTTTATATACTTTCTCTTCTGAAAATTGGCAACGCTCAAGCACAGAAGTAGATTTCTTAATAAAACTATTCAGTATTTATTTAAAAACCGAATTAAACAATTTACATAAAAACGGCATCAAAATAAAAGTAATAGGTAGGCTTAATTTACTTAATAGCTCATTGCAAAAACAAATAAATAATGCTATAGAATTAACAAAAAATAATAATAAAATAACGCTTTGTATAGCTTTTAGTTATGGAAGTCGCCAAGAAATAGTTGATGCCTGCACAAAAATTATTGCAAGCGGTAAAAAAGAAGTAACCGAGAACGATTTACAAGATGCTCTCTATGATCCTGAAATGCCGGATGTAGATTTATTAATAAGATCGGGTGGGGTTTATCGCATCAGTAATTTTTTACTTTGGCAAGCAGCTTATGCTGAATTATATTTCTCATCCAAATATTGGCCTGATTTTCATAAAGATGATATACAAGACGCTATAAATGATTACTCAAAAAGGAAAAGAACATTTGGCAAAAGATAAACAAAACATATATTTAAGAATTTTGTCCGGTATAATTTTAGTTCCGTTATTTGTCATAGCTATATTATGGTTTAAACCTTTATTCTATGGCCTCATGATATTAGTGGGTATGGGAATGTTAAGTGAATGGTATAATATGACCTGCTCTTCTACTACGTATTTATTACTTGGGCTAATTATTATTCCTATCCCTATAAGTCTATTAATATTATTACGTACGGAAGATACGAATAGCTGGCTTATTATGCTTTATTTTTGCATTATTTGGTCCGTAGATACTTTTGCAATGATTGGCGGCCAAACTTTTAAAGGAGCAATACTTACTACAAAAATTAGTCCTAAAAAAACTTGGAGTGGTCTGATTACAGGAATATTATCAGCGGGTATAGTTGCGGTATTAGTTAGTTTTATATCAGGATTTCATATTGAAAATTACTATTTTTCAAATAAAGTTTATTTGTTTATAATGAGTTGTATATTAGCATTAATAGCTCAATTAAGTGATTTATTTATTTCATATTTTAAGCGAAAATTTAACATTAAAGATAGTGGTCACATAATACCTGGTCATGGAGGAATACTAGACAGATTTGATAGTATTATTTTAACTGTACCTGTATTATTTTGTATAAGTAATATTATAGAATAATACTCTACATTATGAACTTTTTATGTCATTCCTGCAAAGTCATTGTTGCGTGGATTGAAAAACGCATTCGGTATCATACCATGGCTTGATCACGGTATCCAAAAAACATAAAAATACTAATAATTTTAGTATTTTAAACTGGATCTCGCTATAAGCGCCACGGGATGACAATACAAATTTACTGATACTATGATGCTTATGAATTTAATACATTTAAATAACAATTCTAAAAAAATAATTTTAAACATCTTTTTAGCTTTACTGCTTGGATATTTTGTTTTTCATTGCATATATGGCAACAAAGGGATTATTGCATATTTAAAAGTAAATAGACAACTTGAAAAAGCTTATGATGAATTAAAAGGCTTGCGAGCAGAAAGAGTAGAACTTGAACATAACGTCAAATTACTCCGCACGGAATCATTAAATAAGGATATGTTAGAAGAACAAGCAAAGAAAGTTTTAGGAGTAGCTGCTCCAAATGAGCAAGTATTTACAACAAAAGACATTCCTAACCAAAGGTAGATATCGTTATTGCGAGCGGTTGAAGATCGCGTGGCAATTCAGTAAAAAAAATGAACCATGTAACAACACTATTGATTAAAAGGAATTGAACATAAATTATGACCATTAAAATTTATCAAAACGACTTACCGAATAATTTTAGGCTTGGAGGTGATCTTGCTATAGACACCGAGACAATGGGACTAAATCTACACAGAGACAAACTATGTTTGCTACAATTTAGTAACGGCAACGGCGAAGCCCATCTTGTGCATTTTGAAAATCAAAATTATACCGCTCCTAATTTAAAAGCCTTACTATCAGATAAAAGCAGATGTAAGATATTTCATTTTGCAAGGTTTGATCTAGCAGCCATAAAAAAATATTTAGAAATTGAACTAGAAAATATCTTTTGTACTAAAATATCTTCAAAACTAGTAAGAACCTATACTGATAGCCACGGGCTTAAGGATTTATGCCGAGAATTGCTTAATATAAATATTTCAAAACAACAACAATCTTCCTATTGGAGGGCTGATAATTTATCTTCAGAGCAAAAAGAATATGCAGCCAAAGATGTACTTTATTTGCATCAGTTAAAAGATATTTTACAAAAAATGCTACTTAAAGAAAATAGATTTGAACTTGCACAAGATATTTTCCGTTTTGTACCGACAAGAGCTAATCTAGATTTACTTGGCTGGAACGAGATCGATATTTTCATGCATTAGATATATATTATAAAATTAACTAATCTTAATTAAATGATATTAATTTATTAATACTATTTATTGACTTCATGTATAAAACATATACACTATTCTAGTAGCTAATTGGTTTTTTAAATTATTTAGTCTACAGTTAATTAATAACTAAATAGGGGATCTTTATTACTAAGAAGACAAAAACAAACTGCAAAAGCACTCTTAAATCTATATGATTCGAGGTGTTACAGCTTTTGAAACACTACAAAAGAAATAGTAAGATATTTTAAGGTTGATGTCAGTATTTTTGTGCATTTTGGTCGGTAGTAGACCTATATAGAGGATCCGGTACATTCATTACACTACAGCAAGAAAAACATATAACTTTATCTGGTGTTGACTCTGACGTCACTACTACTGCTGGGGTACTAGCATACTAAAAAATAATGTAACAAGTTATTATAAAACTCTTGAGATGTTATTGTCATACCGGCGACTTGATCACGGTATCCAGTCTTTTTTAATTTTTTTTCTAGATACCATGGTCAAGCTACGGTATGACATTCTGGCTATTTTTTGACTCATACACTTCTTCACATCAAACAATAATATTCACAATTTTACGGGGAACAAAAATAATCTTCTTTGGTTCTGTCCCTTCTAAGAACTTTTGTACCTTTGGCAGATTGATGGTAATTTGCTTTATTTCATAATCACTTGCAGAATTATTAAATTCATAGGTATCGCGAAGCTTACCATTAACCTGCACTGCCATAACATATGTATCTAACTCTAGCATTGATTCATCAAATGCAGGAAAAGCTGTCTTATATAACCGCTCTTTATTACCAAGCTTCTGCCAAATTTCTTCAGTGATATGGGGTATGAACGGATTAAGTAGCTGTACTAGAACATTAAAACCATATTTTACAGTCTTAACATCCATTACTTCTTTACTAAACTCAGAGGATATAGCATTAGAAAGCTCACGCATACGTGCTATTGCTCTGTTTAGGGCAAAATGTTTTATATCCTCGGCAACATACTTTATCGTCAGATGTACTAACCTATTAAGCTCTTTATTAATGCCAGTTACATCATCTTTTAAAGAAGCTATCACCTTAAACATATGCTCAAGCTTATTAATAAAACGTGAACAGCCTTCAAGACCGCTCACCGACCATTCTAGATCTTTCTCAGGCGGACTATCTGACAGCACAAAAAGCCTAATAGCATCTGCTCCGTATTGCTTTTGCATAGTTTCAAGATCGATAAGGTTCTTTTTAGATTTACTCATCTTCTCTATACGTCCCTGCACGACAAGGTTACCACTTTTTTTATGAAAAAATTTATTATCCTTTTTTACTACTTCATCAGGATATAACCAATTATTATGCTCATCTTTGTAAGTGGCGTGTAATACCATCCCTTGAGTAAATAGCCCTTTAAAAGGCTCACGAACGCTTACGTAATTCTGTTCATTCATTACCTTAGTAAAAAACCTTGCATATAATAAATGCATCACTGCATGTTCAATGCCGCCTATATATTTATCGACAGGTAGCCAATAATCACAAGCTTTTTTATCAGTCATATCTGTAGCATGACTATTACAATATCTAGTAAAATACCAAGATGATTCAAAAAATGTATCAAAAGTATCGGTTTCACGAATAGCCGGCTTATCACATTTTGGGCAATTAACATGTTTCCAAGTAGGATGGTGATCAAGTGGATTACCGTGACCATTAAATTTTACATTATCAGGTAAAGTAACTGGTAAATCTTTGTAAGGCACCGGAACTATGTCACAAACTTTACAGTAAATCATAGGAATAGGACAACCCCAAAAACGCTGTCTTGAAATTCCCCAATCTTTTAGGCGATAATTTATACTACGTTTACCTATTTGAAGTTTTTCAATTTCCTTAATGACTTTTTGTTTTGCTTCATTATTAGTTAAGCCATTTAGAAAATCTGAATTAATTAAAATTCCGTCTTCCGTATAAGCGATCTTGTGCACATCAATATCTGCTTCGATTACTTGTTTAATAGGTAGATTCATTTTAACAGCTAATTCATGATCACGCTCATCATGAGCAGGACAGCCAAATATTGCACCCGTGCCATAATCCATTAACACAAAATTTGTAATAATAACTGGCAATATTATACTAGGATCAAAAGGATGAATAACATAAAGACTAGTAAGTATACCATCTTTTTCAGCCTTTTCTAGTTCACTACTTCCTGTAATATGCAAACATTTAGTTATAAAATTCGATATTTCAGGTGTTTTGGAAATTAATTTCTCTATTATTGGATGATTAAAAGCGATTCCTATAAAGCTAGCACCGAAAATAGTTTCGGGCTTAGTTGAAAACACCTCTATAATAGCATCCTCATTATCCTTAACTTTAAAATAAAAATTAGCACCTATAGACTTACCGATCCATTTTTCTTGCATAGACCGAACGGCTTCAGGCCACTCTTTTAAATTCTTAATTTCATTTAATAGCTCTTCAGCATAATCTGTGATTTTTAAGAACCATTGTTTTAAATAACGTTTTTCAATAATCGCACCTGAACGCCAACCACGCCCGTCTACAACTTGTTCATTCGCAAGAACAGTATTATCCACCGGATCCCAATTAACAAGCGCTTCTTTTTGATAAGCAAGATTTCGTTCATAAAGCTCTAAAAAGAATTTCTGCTCATATTTATAATATTGTGGATCACAACTATTGATCACTCTAGACCAATCATAAGCAAAACCCATAGATTTTAGCTGCTGTTGCATATTATCAACATTAGAATAAGTCCATTCTTTCGGATGAACATTATTTTTTATTGCAGCATTTTCTGCAGGCAGTC
The DNA here is from genome assembly GCF_000014345.1 of Rickettsia canadensis str. McKiel. Classification (NCBI taxonomy): domain Bacteria; kingdom Pseudomonadati; phylum Pseudomonadota; class Alphaproteobacteria; order Rickettsiales; family Rickettsiaceae; genus Rickettsia; species Rickettsia canadensis. The sequence continues at coordinate 675,581 of NC_009879.1, forward strand.
CGAAAGCATCCCAGCCCATAGGATGAAGCACGTTAAAGCCTTGCATATTCATGAACCTTGCTATAACATCACCTATAGAATAATTGCGTACATGACCTACATGAATTTTACCGGAAGGATAAGGCAACATTTCAAGCACGTAATATTTGGGCTTATTACACTCATTTGATACCTCAAAAGCTTTTTCGTCATCCCAAATTTGCTGCCATTTTTGTTCTATTTGATTCATATTTTTTCGTTGTATCTCTTCATTATTGTCACCCCACGACTTGATCACGGGTCCCAGTCTTTTCTTTTATTTTTTCTGGATACTGTGGTCAAAAGGCCACGGTATGACACTGAACACGTTTTTTACTCCACACAACAATGCCTACACGGGGATGACATCGATTCATGCGAGGATAACATATTACCTCACACTATTAATATATATGTCTCTAGCTTTTCTTAAAATTTTCTCCTCAAGCGTAATAGCAAGATTTGAAGTATTTTCATTAAGTATCCATTGTTTATTTTTACGCATTTCCTCAAATACCTTTACTTCAATTGAATCTGGACTTATTACATTGTCTTTAATAAAAATATTTATTTTAAATCGAAAATTAGGATTAGCACGTGGGCTATACCATTCTGTAATAATCACGCCGCCGTTTGAGTCAGTTGATGCAAGAGGAGCAAAACTTATAGTCTCTAATGCTGCTTGCCAGAGATATTGATTAACCAAACCTACTACAGCTTTAGTAGATTCATTTTTTACCCTACCTGGTCTAAAAACTAATCCTTCTTCACCTGCTATAGAACCTACCTCGTCCCATTTTTGCTCTCGTTCTGTTTTTGGATAATCATCCGCTAAGATACTAGTACTTATTGCACTAAGTATAATTACAATAAATAATCCGATAATTTTTTTCATAACTAATATTTAATTAGTGTGCTTAAGGAAAAATAATAGAGAAGCTTTGACTATTAGTCAAAAATTATTTAAACTCACTTTGGCTTAAGCGTTCAATTTCATTCTTAGCTAAAAGCATAAATCTTATATTGTCATACCTTCACTGGCATGACGACAAAAATATCTTCAGGATTCTCAGGAAATTTAATAAGTACCGGTGCTGAAACACCTGAAAAATATAATTCTACTAAATCTGATTTCACGGCTTTTAAGACATCGTCTAAATATTGGGGATTAAAGCCTATAGCTAAAGACTCATCACTATTATATTCATAAAAACTTTCCTTAGCTTGTGAAGAATTAATAACCTCTTGTGCGTTACCTCTTGCTTCACCGACAGCACTAATCTCTAAGGTTTCACGAGATAACAATAATTTTACTGCTCTAAATTTTTCAACGGTTATTATCGCTATTCGATCGATGCTATCTGCAAATATTTTTCGATTAATTACTAATTTTGAGCTGCTGCTTTCTGGAATAAAAGCACTATAATCAGGAAAAGTACCATCTATAAGCTTTGATAGCATAATGGTATTTTCATTACATATAAATTTAATCTTATTGCTACTCAATAACACTTCTATATCTTGGTTTATATTTTTAGGATCTTTAACTATTTTTAGAATTTCCTCTGCACTTTTCTGTGGTAATATAACACCAAAATTCTTTATTTGTTTTTCTAATGTTACCCATGAAATTGAAAGCCTATGCCCATCGGTACTTGCAGAATAAAACTCTTTATCTTTTATGTGTAAATAAACACCGTTTAAATTATAACGAGTTTCATCTAAAGAAATCGAAAATTTTGTCGATTCAATTATTTTAGCAAAATCCGTGCAGGAAATTTTAAAACTTGCTTCAGGATTAATACTGTCCATTGCAGGAAAAGAACTAACCGGCAAAGTAAATAAATTAAATGTACAATTTTTGCCTTTGATTTCAAGTCCTGTTGTACCAAGATCAGTTAATGTAAGCTCAGAATCGGAAAGCTTTCGGACTACATCGTTTAGAGTTTTAGTAGAAACGGTAAGTTCACCTTCACTTACTACCTGTACTGCTATTTTTTGACTTAAGTACAAATCCATATTAGTAGAACTAAGCTCTAGATTACCGTCTTTTGCTGATAATTTAATATTTGCATACTCAGGTATTACATTACGTTTTTCAATAACAGAACTTGCAAACCCTAGGGACTGAACTAACATTTTTGTTTCAACTATTAACTTTAACATATTGTTATTCTCTTAATGTTCCTTGAAATTTTTGTGAGGTAGCATTCACTAAATCTTTACTAAATGAATTTAAATCAGTATCAGACAAAGTGCGATCATCAGCTTGCAGCTCTACTTTAATCGCTATAGATTTTTTACCTTGAGGTAATTTATCACCGTTATAAATATCAAATAATATAACTGATTTGACAAGCTTTTTATTAAAATTATTTATGTATGAGATTATTTCACCGACACTATGATCTTGATCAACAATAAATGCGTAATCTCTAAAATTAGCTTGGAAATCCGATACTGCAAATTCTTCTCTTTTACCGAATTTAGCTTTTATTACAGGCAAATTCGTAATATTTAGCTCAAATGCAAATATTTCCTGATTAATATCATAATGTTTCAAGATTTTAGGATGTATTTGCCCAAAATGGCCTAATAAATTTTTTCCTAGGGCTAAATTCGCTGATCTAGTCGGATGATAATATTGTGGAGCTGCTGCCCCATTCGCTACTATACATTTATCTATAGATAGCCCTGCATAATCAAATACCTGCTCTAAATTACCTTTAAGATCAAAAATGTCATAACTACGTCCTGACGAATGAGGATTCTTATTATTATATGCACCGGTTATAATTGCTGTTAAATAACTAGCTTCCGTATTTAAATCTACAAAACTAGGTCCAACTTCAAAAAAAGCCATATCTTTTATAGAGCGTGCTAAATTTTTACTCACTATACTTAACAAATTCGGCAGTATAGTAGGACGCATATAATTATCTTCTACACTTATAGGATTAAGCAAAAATAACTCTTCTTTTAATTCAGCAAACAACTTTGCATCTTCACTATTCATAAAAGAGTTAGTTACTACTTCATCATAGCCTTTGCTTGCTAATATCCTTTTAAAAATAGAGATTATTTTATACTCTCTTAGCTTATTATTATCTTGCACTAGTTCAGGTAATTTTATACTCTCTATTTTATCATAGCCATAAATACGTGCGATTTCTTCAGCAATATCTTCTAAAATAGTTATATCGTGACGCCATGAAGGAGCTATTACTTTTATAACATCATCCTTAATATTTGTAATAAAACCTAACTTATTTAATATAGACTCTATATCTTTAATATTTAGTCTAATTCCTGTAATTTTTTCTAAATAGCATGCTGAAAAATCTAAAGGTGGTTTTTTTAGCTCTTTTTCACCAACCTTTACTATTTCCGATATTTCACCGTTCCCACATATTGACAAAATAAGATTAGTTGCTATATCCAAAGCCTTTTCTGTAAAATTTCTATCAATATTACGCTCATTACGATATCTAGCATCCGTATCAATTTGAAATCTTCGACCACTAGCTGCAACAATTTTAGCATTAAAGCAAGCAGCTTCGAGTATTATATTAGTCGTACTATCGGTACAACTACTATCAACCCCACCAATGACACCGGCAAGACCATGAATACTGCATTCATCTTTTATCACTAGATCATTTTCGGTAAGTAAATATTCTTTACCATTTAGGGCGTGGAATTTAACTATGTCACTTTTGTCATACCGTTGTCCAGTATCATCATCCCGCAACTTGACCGCTGGATCCATAGCACAACTTACAGCACTAGTAATTTCATTGGATCCCGTGGTCAAGTCACGGGATGATACTTGTTTTCCCTCGTAATAACGACCTACAATAATCACATCTTTTATCTTATCTGCATCGTAAGCATGCATCGGCTGCCCGAAGCTATAGGAAATGTAATTTGTTACATCGACTAAGCTTGAAATAGTTTTTACCCCGACATTTTTCAATAATTTCCGTAACCAATCAGGACTTGGTTTATTCTTTAAATTTTTTATTTCTCTAAATGTAAATAAAGGGCAGGCTTCTTTATCTTGCACGTTAAGCTTTATTTTAGAAGTAAATGTGCTCTTTATTTCTGGGATTTCTAACTCTTTAAGTGTTCCGAGTCCTTTTGCCGCTAAATCTCTTGCAACACCGTAAACTCCAAGTGCATCACCACGATTAGGAGTAACATTAATCACAAATATAGGATCATCTAAACCACAATATTTAGTAAAATTCTCTCCAAGCACAGCATCTTCAGGTAGCTCTATAATCCCTTCAGACTCTGAAGCAAGCAGCAATTCCTCTTCAGAGCAAAGCATACCGCAGCTTTTTTCTCCTCTAATTGTGGATTCTTTAATTTTAAATTTACCGTTTGGTATTTCTATTCCAATATTTGCAAGCACTACTTTTATACCTGCCCTTGCATTGCTTGCTCCACAAACTATTTGTAGAACTCCATTCTTAGTTTCAACATCGCAAAGCTTTAACTTATCAGCCGATGGATGAGGTTTAACATTTATAATATGTGCTACTTCAAATTTTTGTAACTCCTTGGCCTTATCTATCACCTCTTCTACTTCAAGACCAATAGCTGTTAGGACTTCGGCAATTTCAGCAACTGAAGCAGATGTATCTAAAAATTGTTTTAACCATGATAATGTAAATTTCATTTCGTTAACCCTCCAGCTAAATTCGGTATATCAAAGCCCCCGAAATTATAATGTTTAAGCCAGCGCATATCTCCTTCAAAAAATTGTCTTAAATCTTTAATATTATATTTTAGCATTGCAAAACGCTCTACTCCAAGTCCAAAAGCAAAACCTTGATATTCACTACTATCGATTCCAACATTCTTAAGCACGTTTGGATGAACCATCCCGCACCCTAAAACCTCAAGCCATTGATCATTTTTATTCATCCGAATATCAACTTCGGCAGAAGGTTCGGTAAACGGGAAAAAGCTAGGTCTAAAGCGTAGTTCAATATGAGAATTTTCAAAAAAGCTTCTTATAAATTCTGTGATAACGTATTTTAAATGCCCCATATTGATATTTTTATCAATAACAAGCCCTTCTATTTGGTGAAACATTGGCGTATGCGTCATATCCGAATCGGATCTATAAGTCCTACCTAGTGCTATAAACCTAAAAGGCGGGTTACCATTTTTCATAGCTCTAATCTGCACGGTTGAGGTATGAGTACGAAGCAGCATTGGCTTACTATCTTCCTGACCTTTTAAATAAAAAGTATCATGCATCTGCCTTGCCGGATGATCATCTTCAAAATTAAGAGCGGTAAAATTATGGAAAGTATCCTCAATATTCGGTCCATTGTTTATAGTAAAACCAAACTTTGAAAATACTTGTATTAACTCTTCACTACACTGCGTTATAGGATGAATAGAACCTTGTTTATATTTCCTTGCGGGGATTGTCAGATCAATTTTATCAGCTGCAAGCTTCAAATTTAATTCTTGTTCTTCTAAAATTTCTTCTTTAACTTTTATTGTATTCTGTATTTTATCTTTTAACTTATTGATTTTTAAGCCAAATTCTTTACGTGCTTGTTCATTTAAACTGCCTAACTTCTTAAGCTCACCAGTCACTATACCGTTCTTGCCTAAAAATTCTACTTTATATTCTTGCAGATCTTTTAAGTTTTGTACTAATAAGATTTTTTCCTCAGCAAGCCTTAATATTTTTGCTATATTTTCCATGGTTTTTTCTTACTTGTTTGTTTTTTAAGTGTAGTTTAATTCCTGCCTACACCGGGGATGACATCACAGCTCATATGCCTTTCCTCTATACCTACTAACTTTGCTTTAAATATCTGCCCTATTTCTAAAGGTTTTTCTAGCTTCACCGGAATAAAATTCTCAGTATGGGCGATATTATTATTCTCTACTAATAACTCCACTTTCTGCCCTATGTGTTTTTTAAAGAACTCTGTTAACTGATTTTGCCCCTCTTGCCTTAGAATTTCTGCTCTTTCTTTCCTTATAGGCTTCGGTACTTGCGGCATACGAGCTGCGGGTGTTCCCTCTCTTTCCGAATAAGGGAAAACATGTAAATATTGTAATTCTGCTTCTGAAATTAATTTTCTTGTGTTTTCAAACATTTCAGGAGTCTCCGTTGGAAAACCTGCTATAATATCTGCACCGAATGATACTTCAGGTCTTATTGCCCGCAACTTCCAACAAAACTCTATTACGTTTGTTCTCTTATGTCGTCTTTTCATACGTTTTAATATCATATCGTCGCCTGCTTGCAAGCTAATATGAAAATGTGGCATTATCCTTTCACTGTAAGCTATAAGCTCAAAAAGTTCATCATCTATTTCTGCAACATCTATTGAAGATAATCTCAGCCTTCTTAATTCTGGAACTAAATTTAAGACTCGTTTAATCATTTGTGCAAAGGTTGGACTCCCAGGTAAATCTGAACCGTAAGCCGTCACATCAACACCTGTAAAAACTACTTCTTTAAAACCGTTTAACATCAAATGTTTTACCTGCTCTGTTATAGCTCCTATCGGTACTGATCTACTTTTACCTCTACCGTAAGGGATAATACAGAAAGTACAAAAATGATCACAACCGTTTTGTACCTGAATAAAAGCACGAGATTTACCGTTAAAGCTACTTACCAAATGACCTGCAGTCTCTTTCACCGACATTATATCGTTAACTGCTATTTTTTCATCGGTAATTTGGTAGTAATTAGGTAATAACTTTTCTTCATTACCTATAACCTTGTCTACTTCTGGCATATTAGCGTATATTTGTGGACTCGTTTGAGCGCTACAACCCGTAACAATAATTTTTAAATCAGGATTATCTTTTTTAGCTCCACGAATAGCTTGTCTTGCTTGTTTCTCAGCTGCTTTAGTTACAGTACAAGTATTAAATACCATGACGTTATCAAGACCCGACAATTCAAGATTTTTCCTTATTATCTCACTTTCATAAATATTAAGCCGACAACCGAACGTTACCACATCTTGTTTTAGAGAGTTATTCACAACAATATACTCCTTCAGCTATCAGTGTAGCAGATCCTTGCATTATTATATTGCCATTTTCTTCCTTCATATTAAGGCTACCGTGCTTAAATACTACAGTGCTTGGTGAATGGATAAAACCACGCTTTAAACCGGCAGCAAAACTACCACAAGCTCCGCTTCCACAAGCACCCGTTAACCCTACTCCTCGCTCCCAAACAGATAAATTAATCTTATTATCTTTAATCTCGGCAAAATTAACATTTACCCCATTAGCAAATAATTCTTTAGCCTGCAATGTTTCACCGACAATTTTTTGATCTTGAGACTCTAGCTTACTAAAAATAACCAAATGCGGGTTACCGACATCAACGCAAATAGTTTCCTTTAAATCAATCATATAACGCGCTGCGAATGCCCAAATTTTATCACGACTCGGCATCCAAGTTTCATTAAAACTAACAGCTCCTACATTAACGCTAATCTTATTTTCATCTTCAATACGGCATAGTAATTCTTTATTACCTACTACTATGGTAATATCTTTCTTTCCCGTATCAAGATAAATTAACTTGGCTAAACATCTTGTAGCATTACCACATAATTTAGCACTAGAGCCATCTATATTATATATAATCATTTCATAAAAATTATTATGATTTTCATAAATAATAAACTGATCACAACCAATACCAGTGTGACGATCCGCTATATTTTTTGCTAGTTGCGATAAATTATGTGCATTTAATAAATCTCGTTTATTAACAATAACACAATCATTACCGAGACCATGCATTTTTACAAAATTAATTTTACTAATCATAATCAATTATAATATTTAAGATTGTATTATAGCAATGTATTATAGCAAATTGCTTAGAATTTGCTATAATGAAGTTATATACAAATAGATTTCTATGCTAATTTCACATTTTTTAGACCCTAAAAATAATTAGGCATTTTTAAAAATTTTCGGTACAGAAAAAAATAAGGATATACTTATTCATTTCCTAAATGACATTTTAGGTTATATAGAGGAAGAAGTAATTACTGAAGTTACTTTTTTAAACACTAACCAAGATCCTAATATTGCTGCAGCTTATAGACAATCTATCGTTGATATTCTATGTAAAGATAAGCATGGAACACAATTTATTTGTAGAAGATACAAGTAAGTAAACATCCAGATTTTGAGAAAAGAGCTCACCTTTATGCTACAAAAGATTATTAAAGATAAATAATATAAGAAGATGTAAAAAAAATTGTGGTATATGCAAACTCTGAGGAGTAATATTTTTAGCCATTGTCGATTTTATTTTATTCACCGATAAAAAAAGATTTGTGATCAAATCATAGATTACTTGATACTAAAACTTATCAGCACAACTTACAAGATTTTTATTTTATCTTTTTAGAACTATAATAAAGAAGTATATCAATTAGAGCACCTTCAAGAAAAATTGGCATATTTCTTTAAACATGCAAATGAAAGCACTCTAGAAAAAATGGAACATTTGATAGGTCATGATTTTATTATTAAAAAAGCTTTTTATGTTTTGGATCAAGCTCACTGGTCTGAAGAAGATTTTAATACCTATGAAAAAATTATAAAAACCGAAATGGCTAATTTAGCTGTAGAAATAGCAGAAAATTATAGATGTTGAAGCTAAACGAATAGCTATAGGTGAGGCTAGAGGAAAAGCTAAATTAAAAGAAGACAAAAGCAATTTAGCCAAAAAATGCTTACAAAAAATAGACCTTTAGATGAGATCATAGATTTTACCGGTTTAACCGCAGAAAAAATCAAGAAATTAAAGTAGAAATGAAAGTACTCAATATCATGCTAAGCCGTGACCTTGGCGGAATTCAACAAGCATTTTTGGATTATAGCACTGCCCTTGAAATGCAAAAAATTGAAGTTATAAATACCACTTCTTACAAAGCAAAAATAAATTCTTTTTTACCTAAAAAAAGTTTAAAACTACCAAATATAGTACCATTTGATTTACTCTCGGTACTTATTCTTAAATATATAATTTATAAAACTAAGCCCGATATAATTATAGCACACGGTAATAGAGCAATAAATTTTAGCAAACTTGCTAAAATAGCTAATATTAAGTTAATCGGTATTGCTCATAATTATAATTTAAAAGGACTACGTAAATGTGATTTTGTTATTGCTCTGACACATCATATGCAAGAATATTTACTAAAAAATAACTTTGCTGAATCTAAAATATTTATTCTACCGAACATGATAAATATTACTAAAGATTTTGCTCCAAATAAAATAGATTTCTTGCAGAACGAAGCTAATAAAGAGAAATTTGAAGGAGACTCTTTCACTCGAACTGCAGCGTATACAAGCTTACTTGAGGCTTCGAATACCGGATCAACGTACAAATTACCTTTAGAAGGACGTTATACAAGAAGTTTAATATATGGAAAACCTATCGTAATTTGTGTCTTAGCAAGACTTGTTGCTAAAAAAGGTGTTGATGTTTTCATTAAAGCTATAAAAATTTTAAAAGAAAAAAAATATGATATTCAAGTAGTTATAGGTGGAGAAGGAGAAGAAAAAGATAATTTAATTACTTTAGTACATACACTTAATTTGCAGAATCAAATATCATTTACCGGATGGATTAACGATAAAGATAAATTCTTTGAGCAGAGCAATATTTTTTGTCTTCCATCACTACATGAACCGTTTGGCATTATAGTACTTGAAGCAATGGAGGCAAGTATTCCTATCGTTAGTACAGATACTGAAGGACCTACAGAAATCTTAAGCAACATGCAAGACGGACTTATTTGTAAAGCCGGTTCGATTGAAGATTTAGCAGAAAAAATTGCTTATCTAATAGATAATCCACAAAAAGCAGAGGAATTTTCTAAAAATGCCTATCTAAAATTACAACAAAATTATGATGTTAAGGTTGTTTCTAAAAAGTTACAGCATATTTTAGAAAGCTTAATATAATAGTTTAAAGATTCATAATGAAAATAGTGATAATGCATCTTCCAAGTGGTAGCTACAATTTAACGATCCAATGTTTAAAATTAAGGAATCATTAGCTAATAACTCTGATATTGAACTGGTAATGAGTAATGTGCTAGTGGCAAAAGCACAGCTTAACCTTGTTAAGGCTTATAGATTTGCACAAATTAATTTATCATGTAGAGCAAATCAAACAAAAAAATAGCAAGAAAATAAAAGCACCAAATAAATCAAAATTTGCTAATAATTTAGGACTAGCAAGCTTACTGAAAATTATGAATTAAATTTATGGGGGACAGCTGCAAACACTAGCAGCAAGGCAACTAAAAAAAACTTTCCTTGCAATTAAGTACAGCAAGGAATCGGTACGTTTATCAGTTATAAGTAATGTCACTATAAGTTACTTTAATCTTTTAAGCATTAGACAAACAAATATACCTAACTGAAAAACTAATTAAGGCTCAAACGGAAATTTATAAATTAAATCAGAAATTATATAATCTTGGCTTAGGTGATCTAATATTGGTTAGCGAGGATCTGCATTTAAGCTAGCAGACAGGCGTTATAAACGTGGTAATATAGTTACTTAAATACACAATGCTGACCACAAAGCAAAACATACTACAAAACGAAATTGACGTAGTGGAGTGGCTATAAAATTTTCACAACTAACTTCTATAGTGAATATTTTCCATGCTTTGAGTGGGAATTGGTGAACACATTTTCATACCGCATCTTGACCGCGTATCTCAGGACATAGCATATTTTTAAAAGACCACGAGATTCAAATCACGGGATGACATTAACCTTAATTAAAACCATGTTAAAAACAATAATGAGGAATTTGATATTATAATATTACACGTAATTTAAATTATAGAAATAGTATTAGGAAATTAAAATGTTTGGTATATCTTTCTTAAGATGATAGATTCCTGCTTGCACAGGCATGACATACATTATATTGAACAAGCATGACTGCCGTTATCATCATCTTCACGGATAAATTTTTGCTTTACCTTAGAATTATTATTATACGGCTTACTATTTTTTACCGGTGGATAATTTACAGGCTCATAATTTGTAACAGGCGGTGTATAATTTTGGTTTACCGTAGCATTTGGACAAGTATGTTTTAATATATCACGCTTAGTTTCTCTAAGCATTGCTTTTATCTGCTTTAATTCCTCTTGCATCTTTTTTTCTTTATCGCTATTGTCTTTTCTAACTTTTTTATTTGTTCTACTTAAAGTCATATAATCATCAGATTCAACTTCACCAGCTTCTGCTTTTTGCCTTGCTATATCCCTTTTAATCATCTTAAGATACATTTCACGATTTCTCTTTACAGGATCAATTCTCTCTCCTCTTAAAGCACTGTCGCTATCATAGTCATCATAGTCATCATCGTTATCATAATCAAGATTACCTTCTACTATATTCTTTTTAGCTAAAGTAATATATTTATTATTATATAAAGGTTTTCTTTTGCCGCCTTTAGCACCTTTACTATCAACTAATTTATTATTTGCAGATTTTTGAAAGTAACTTCTCAAATTATCGGTACAACCTGCAAGTAAAAAAATTCCTAAAAATAATATTATAATCTTTTTAAACATAAATTTATATTATTCCAAAACTTTTATTATAATTAATGCCATATAATATCCAAACTTGCAAGAATAAAACACTAAAGTTCTATGTGCTTAATTAAATTATTGTTATTTTGAGGTATTTTTGGTCTTGTTACATGGATCAATTGCCCAATTATCATCCCCACGACTTGATCGCGGGACTAGTTAAAAATACTGACACTATTAGTATTTTAAGTTATATTTTTGGATACCGCATAGTCAAGAGAGCTACGGTATGACATTGAACGCGT